>RPQV01000462.1 GCA_003818595.1 Calditrichota bacterium | reverse complement strand
CATATCAGATTGGCGGATTGAATCTGTGGACGAGTTGACGATGGTCAACAAAATCAGCTCCGAGCGGATCATGTATTCATTGATCAGCTGCAGATCGTGACCACTGATCATTTGCACGTCATCAACAGCCATGTTTTCGGCGAGCGTGTGGGGGAAGCGGGGGGCAAAAGCCAGATGGCCGATCCAGATACCCAGCAGCAGCAAAGCCACTGCCTGCACCAAACGTGGTAGGGGTTTTGGCGTAAAAAACCATTTTGTTATCCCGGCCGTGATATCGCTCATAAATTGTAGAGGAACAAAATAGTGCTGAAATTGTCGGCGAAGAGCTCGTTGATATTCTCGTTCAATCTGACGAGGGATCGGTTGGCGCACCTGATGATCCAGCCAACGATGAACCGGCGCCGCCTGTTCCAGATCATGCGAACAAGTCGGACATACGGCCAAATGATCCGCAAATGCAGTTTTCTCAGCTTCGGAGAGCTCCTGCATTAAAAAAGGAATGATGAATTTTTCTTGTTTACAAACTTTCATAAAGCAGTTTGCACCTTTTCCAGATGTTTTCTCAAATTGCGGAGAGCGCGAAACAGATGGATGCGCACGGTATTTTCCGAGCATCCCAATAATTCGGCGATTTCCTTTGATGATTTGTGCTGAAAGTATTTGAGTACCACGGCAATACGCTGATGATCCGAGAGTTTCTGCAGAGCGGAATCGATATGATGTCGCTGGGCGCTCGTCTGCAGCAGTTCGTCGGGCTGCGAAGCGGCGTCTTCGCTTTTCGTTTGCTCAATTTCGCGAAAATGTTCTTCGAATGATTCCACCGGCCTGCGTTTTCGTCGGCGATGTAGATCCATCGCCAAATTGACGGTGATCCGATATAGCCACGTTGAAAATTGCGATCGTTCTTCAAACTGATAAATCTTTTCATAAGCGCGAATAAAAGCATCCTGGGCGACATCCTTTGCATCTTCATAATCTCCCAGCAGGTCATAAGCAAGATAAAGCACCTTTTTTTGGTACTTGAGCACCAATTTATTGAATACAGCACGCTTTCCTTCTCGAACAGCTTGTACCCATTCCTTGTCAGAGTCTGATTGCGGCTGGTTCACTTTGACCTAAGATTTTTTGTTTTCATTGTTAAGACGTCGAGGTTCGACCCAACGTTTACATCATGGCAGATCATAACCGGCCATGATCCGCTTTATGCGGATGAACCCGATTCTTCTTCACCATTTGAGGCGCCCGGACTCATTTTCTGTTCGAGTTTATCGCGCTCTCGTCTGCCTGCATAAAGATCATACTCCAATAATCGGGATTCTATAGGACCGTTATAGAAAACAAGACGACGAGTGCTTTTGAGTCCGACTTTTTTAGCGAGGCTAAGATTACCGGTGAATATAAAGCCGCGATAACCTGAGCAGCTCTGCTTGAAAAAATCTCCAATGGATTGATAAAGAGTTTGCAGCGCTTTTTCCTCACCCAGACGCATGCCGTAAGCAGGATTCATCATAATCACCCCGTCGCCGGCAGGAATGGGAGTGCGGCGGAAATCGCCAACGTGAAACTCTAAAAAACCATCCACTCCCGCGGTTTTAGCGTTTTGTCGGGCAGCGGCAATGGCCTGGGGATCAATATCCCCCAACACAATGCGATAAGGGTGTTTTTTCAACGTCGATTCCCGCAATTGCCGCCGCCAGGACTGATAATGGTCACTGTCAAAGCCTTTGATGTGCATAAAGCCAAAATTGTGTCTCAATAATCCCGGTGCTTTGTGAATCGCCATCATAGCCGCTTCGATCGCCAGCGTGCCGCTTCCGCACATGGGATTGACAAAATGGCACTCTCCCTCCCATGCAGCGGCGAGGAGCACTGCAGCTGCCAAGGTCTCCTGCATCGGCGCTTTGAAGGGAATTTTTCGATACCCTCTTCGGGAGAGGGGCTCGCCGGAAGTATCTATATAGATGGAAGCGGAATTATCTTTCCAATATAAAAAGACGACGGAACGATCTCGTTGCGGGCCGGAATCAGGACGCCGCCCGACTTGATGCTGAAAACGGTCGACAATGGCGTCCTTGCAGCGTACATTCGCATAGCGATCATCCTGTATGCTGGGAGTGCTGACCGCCGAGGTGACGCAGACATATCCATCGGTAGGGAACAGGCTCTCCCACGGCAGAGACTGCAGCTGAAAATAAACCTCATCCGCATTTTCCGCCTGGAAGCTGTGAAGATGATAAAGGACGCGCAGTCCCGTCCGCAGCTGCAAATTCAAGGCGATCGTCTCGCTCAGTGTTCCTTCTGTGAAAACACCGAGCGGCAATACTTGCAGGATGGGAAAACCAAGGCTCTTCAACTCGGCTTCGAGATAAGGCGCAATCCCTGACGTGCAGGTGATCAGCAATCTGCTTTTTTGATTCCATACTTCCATTTGCATCATCCACCTTTTTCATTCGACGTGCGGCACGAGGATAAACGATTTGCTAAAGGGTGAAATGAATCGAATCCGTTGCAATCTCATCGATGGGGAAATAAAAACTGAAGCGCATGTTTGAGATGTGCGCGCCAACTGCCCCAGCTATGACCTTCGTGCCAAACATGCCAATCAAAAAGATAACCTTGATTCTGGAGGGCCTCCTTCATGCTGTCCGCAAAAGCGATGCTCCGTCCTTCGAACACACCACGGTCCAGGTAAAACCGAACATCCGTCAGGGAGCTGTTTTTCACCAGATGATAGACCCGTGCATTATCGAACCAATAAGCCGGCGACATGGCGGCGCAGCCGCCGAACAGGTGCGGATTGCGGCATACGAGCTGGGTGGCATAGGCCGCTGACAGAGACACGCCGATCACTGCCCGATTTTGCGGATCAATCGATACCTGAGCACATTGCAATACAAACGGTACTAATTCATCAATAAAATAGTGTTCGAACGCCTCTCCCGGTTTGCTGGTATATTCCGCCATCCGATCATGCGGTGTTTCAAAAGCGGCGACGATCGGGCAAATTTTCTGTGCGGCGATGAGATTATCCAAAACCGTATTGGCGGAGGCGAGATTGAGAAATTCAGATCCATCTAAAAAGATGGCCAGAGCGCGGGGAGAGCCAAGAGGCTTTTTATCAGCGGGAAGGTAAATCTGAATTCGTCTCTCCTGCTGTAGGATGGTGCTGGTTAATATCGTATCGAGCACGACGCCTTGGCGTACCGATGGAGAAGAAAGCAATTCCGCCGGGCGGATGTAATGAGGCATGGTCAGTTCAGAATTGGGGCCGAAACCACCCTGGGAAATGAGCGGATTCAACGGATCCAGTATCCACTCATGGTCATTGATGATGAATTTATAATCCAATCGGGCATCCGATGGGAACACCTCGCGTCGGAACCACATTCCTTCCGAATCCAACCGTTTGAGAGGCAACGGTCGCCAATCGCTCCAATCGCCGGCAACCTTGACTGAATCGGCATTTCCCCGCCAAAAGAACCAGGCAGTTGAGTCATTTTCAAAAAAAGGAGAGGTCTGCGGGCGATTGCCAATAAATGCGTCTGGTATTTTCATGGTTTCTGTCATGTTCACGTTCACATCGAGTCGTTGATTTGTGAATGCCATCGAGCAGCAGAAAGCGCCGGCAATCAGCACACCGGCTGCAAAAAGAAAGGGTCTCATTCCCGCTCCACGACGAGTTGTTGAAGGATCAGGCCGTTCTCTAGTTTATGACAGCAGAGACCGGGCACAGGTTGATAATTTACATAATAATCTTTCATTTGAAACAATGTATTAAAAATAGTTAAAAATAACCATGAAGAAAATGAGGAAAGGGTATATTCGAGACAGGATGGCTGCTGACGATTAATAATCCTGTTCATCCTGCCAATCCTTCAATCGTGTTCAGACCTTCAGACTTTCCGCCCTTGACTTTGTAAAGATTTCCGGCTATTTTAAAATAATCACAT
>RPQV01000461.1 GCA_003818595.1 Calditrichota bacterium | reverse complement strand
TACGGTCTCCTTTTTTATTGTTGCAGTTTACACAGGCGCAAACCAGATTTTCCCAGCTGTCGTCTCCGCCTCTGGTTCGAGGCAGCACATGGTCAATCGTCAATGCTCCCTTTTTATGGCCGCAGTATTGGCACGCATACCCGTCCCGGCGCATAATATTGCCGCGGTTCAGCTCAACTCTCTTTTGCGGGATATGCACAAAGCAGGTCAACCTGATCACGCTGGGCAACGGATAAGCTAAAAACTGAGAGCGAACAAGCTGGGATCGACTCTCAATGATTTCAACCTTTTGCAGGTAAAACAAGATTATGGCCTTACGGGCGCTCACCACGCACAGCGGCTCATAATTTTGATTCAGCAAAAGTACTTTTGCACTCATCATAACGTTGAAAATGATCCGCCTGTAAACCACTGCGCAGAATTTTAAAGGATAATTTAGAGGAAATTAGGCAAGAATGCAAGCGATTTCTCACCGGCATTACGACAAGGACAGTTTCTCAGCCTCGTAGATCAACATGATGGGAATATCATCTTCGACGCGATAAGATAACGCCACGGGATTCATCGTGACTTTGCCGCATTCGCTGCTGCTGCATTGACCGGCATCATCCACCGGCATGCCGCATTCCGGGCAATGACGGTTTCTGCAGGTGAGCTTATCGTTCACTTTATCATATTCCAAATCGCCTTTGCACGAAGGACAGGCTAAAATTTCCAATAATTCTTTGCTGACCATACCATCTCCTTTATCTCGCCTAAATTAATTTCAAACACTTTCTTTCCAAACACCCATTCGGCAAAACTTTTCGATCCTTCGCTTCACCAATTCATCTTTAGTAATCTGCATCAGGCTGTCGAGTTCTTCACGAAGGGCTTGCCTGAGGATAACCGCAGCCTGATCAAAATCGCTGTGCGCGCCTCCACTGGGTTCCTCGATGATTCGATCGATGATGCCCATTTCCATCAGATCGGGCGGCGCCACTTTCATCGCTTCTGCAGCGCGTTCCGCTTGTCCGGCATCGTGAAACAGAATCGCCGCACATCCCTCCGGAGAAATCACCGAGTACCAGGTATTTTCCATCATCAGTACCCGGTCACCGACACCGATTCCCAGTGCACCGCCGCTGGCGCCTTCACCGATGATGGCGATGATGATGGGCACCGGCAGATGTGACATCTCGAACAGATTTCTGGCAATCGCCTCAGCCTGGCCGCGCTCCTCTGCACCGATCCCCGGATATGCACCCATCGTATCCACAAGCGAAATGATCGGACGATTGAATTTGGCCGCCAGCTTCATCACCCGCAGAGCTTTGCGATATCCTTCGGGATGAGGCATGCCGAAATTTCGTCGCAACTTCTCTTTGACATCGCGCGCCTTTTGATGACCGACGATGGCGATCGGAATTCCATCAAATTTGCACACGCCCGCCACAATCGCGGGATCATCACCGTAGGCGCGATCGCCGTGGAGTTCAATAAAATCGGTAAAAATGCGCGACACATAATCCAGCATATAGGGACGTTCGGGATGACGTGCCAGTTGGACGCGCTGCCACCGGGTCAATCGACTGAAGACCTCCCGACGGAGTTTTTGTGATTTCAATTCGAGACGCTCGATTTCCTTGTGCATCGCTAAATCTTCATTCTGCGATAATTCACGAAGTTCTGCGATTCGTCTTTCGATTTCAACAATGGGTTTTTCAAATTCCAGAACAAATTTATGCTGACTCGGCATGCTTAGGACTTTCTATTAAACAGGGTTTTGAAAATAATCTCCAGATCCAACAGAGGAGAGTAATTTTTTAAATAAAACAGCTGTAACCGGCACCGCTCATCATTACCCATGTCAGCTGCTTTATTCAGTTGTTCCAAACCGGTTAAGCCTGGTTTCAATGTGAGAGCGACAGGAGGCAATTCGTCATCCTGCGTTTTCATGATTTCTCTGCCCACCATACTGATTTCACCTCGCAGGACATGAATCAGCAAGGGTGTAAATCGCCAGAACGAACGGATGTCGAAAAAGCGAAACCGTTTGGACGCGTTCTTTTCGATCTGTACGACGGTCTCGATCACCGCTGTTTTGCGGATCCACATATGATAGACAACGAGCGGCGTAGAAACGGCCATCAAAATCAGCGCATAAACAATATCTAATAACCGTTTTACCTTCTGATAAAATCCCTGATGCAGACGATATTCTAAATCCACGAAAGGAATGTCATTGATATAGTCGATGGTCGATTTCCCGATGACCACCTGCAGATCGCTGGGAACCATCTTGAAATTGATCTGCGATCCCATGGAGTTGGCCACCGCCGCGAGCATTTTATCATACGACAACCGATCGGTGGAAAAAATGACCTCTTGCGCTCGCTCCCGCCGGATGATTTCCGGTAAATCCTCAAGGAATCCCACCACCGGCACTCCGGCAATCTGATCTTCGAGCAGGCTGTCGTCGAGCAGCACCACCCCTTCGACCTGATAACGGTTATTGGCATCGCTGCGCAACCGGTGAATAATTTTTTCGCTGGTGACGGCGTCACCGACGATTAGTGAGCGGCGATGGAGAAGATAGCTGCTGAAGGCATTTGTCCATCCGGTCAAGCGGCGATGGATGATCCACTTGAAAAAGAATCTCCATGACGGCAGAAGAATGAGATTCATGACGCCGGCCGTCAATACCACCGCGCGTGAAAAACCGTATTGTTTGAAAAAAAAGGTCAACGCGCTATTGATCAGCCACCCGACGAGGACGCCGGAAGCGGCTTTGGCGCCCGATAGAAAATATTTAGTATAGAGACCGTGCGCCGCCAGGCTGCTCAGCCAGACCAACGAATAGACAGAATGAACCAGAATAAACGGCGCCCAGGGGAACTCTGGATGAAAGCGGAGTGCAATGGCGATCGCCAAAGAACAGGTGAAAATGATAAAATCAATGAACGGCCAAATCAATTTCCTGACGATCGCAGCCGCCACCGAAATCGCCGCACTGACATAGATAGCCAGAATCAGAAACCAGGAGGGCGCCAGCGCAGAACGCTTTTTGAAATGTTTGAGCACAAAAAGATGCATCGCCTCGTAAAAGAGTCGACGCTGCTGCAAAGGACTTTTTTTCGAGCTCTCGCCTTTAAAATGAATGATCTGCGTTGTCGGCACATAAATGATCTTGTAGCCGGCCTGGCGGATTCGATAACACCAATCCAAATCCTCGCCATACATAAAAAAATCTTCATCCAATCCACCGATTTGTTCGACAACTGATCGTCGAACCATCATAAACGATCCGGAAATGGCTTCGACCTCGGCGATCTGGTCCGGATCGAGAAAAGTCAGGTTATAGCGTCCGAACAATCGACTCGATGGAAACAGCGTCGACAGTCCGACGATCTTGGTAAACGCAATCCATGGTGTGGGGAAGCTGCGACGACATGCCGCCTGGAGTGATCCGTCGGCATTGAGCACTTTGCAGCCGACCATGGCGACATCCGGCGACCGGGCAAGAAAATCGATTAAAACGCTGAAGGTATCTTCCTGAACGATGGTATCGGGATTGATCAGGCAGATGACATCGCCGGTCGCCTGGGCGATCGCCTGGTTATTCGCGCGCGCAAATCCCGCATTTTCGCTGTTTTCAAAAAGCCTGACATGGGGAAACTTTTTGCGGATAAAGGCCGCAGATCCATCGGTTGAGGCATTATCGACGACCCATATTTCATGGGTGAATGTTCGCAGCGCCTGTTGAATGGACAAAATCGCCTGCTCCAGAAATTCGCGAACATTGTAATTGACGATGATAATGCTCAGAGTCACAACTTCCTCAGCCAATAATGAAAGGAAATGTACAAAATATATAATCGAGATTCAACAGGATTCTGAATAGGTTTCAGTTGTAGAGAGCAGACCCCGGGGTTGGTGGAAAACGACTGTAAACGAAAAGCTGAACCTGCTGCGGT
>RPQV01000460.1 GCA_003818595.1 Calditrichota bacterium | reverse complement strand
GCGTTGACATCAGCGCGATAAAGCGGATTGAACCATTCATAGAGGGAGTAATAATAACCCATATGCAGTCCCGCTGATTTGACCGATTTGATCAAGTCACCGGCCAGGTCACGATGCGGGCCGACATCGACGGCATTCCAGTTCCAACTCTGAGCACTCGGCCATAAACAGAAACCTTCGTGATGCTTTGAGGTCAGTACGACATAGCGGGCGCCCGCTTGTTTGAAGACACGCGCCCACTCGTCGGGTTCGAACATTTCACACTTGAACATGCCGGCAAAATCCTGATATTTGAAATCAGCGCCGTAAGCATGATTGTGAAAATTATTGAATTGGCTATAGCTCTCGCGACTGGGGGTGGTCAGGCTCCACCAATACCATTCAGCATATTTTTCATAAATACCGACGTCTTTGGTGGGTCCCCAAGCCGGCACAGAAAAGAGTCCCCAGTGGATAAAGATGCCGAATTTGGCGTCTTGAAACCATTCGGGAATGGGACGACTATCAATGGATGACCAGTTTGCTTCAAAAGTCTGAGCTGTGAGGGAAGAGATCATCAGCATCAGAAAAAAGATGACGAACAGGACTTTATTCATGGTTAAGCTCCTTTTGATATTATAAATATTTGATTTATTACAGGCTATAGAATATGACAGTTTCAAGAGATATCGAAAATTTCACGCCGCAGAGAGCGCAAAGATTGACCTCGCACAAAGACGCCAAGTACACGGAGAAAAGAAAATTATTTTTATTCTTAGAGTCTTCGTGTCTCTGCGAGGATTATTGATGATATCTTTGCTTCGAACAGATTTGGCTCAAAACATGATTAACAGCCAATAAACATTCTATTACCTCACTGAACCGGGGGCAAATAGCCATGATTTTTAAATAATTGATAGATCCGCATCATGACTTCGGTTTTCTGCACCAGCTCAGGCTGGAACCAGAAATAGAGCGAAGTGTTTTGACGCATGGCATTGAGCATAAATTCGACCAGTTCCGCTTCGTCGCGGAAGCCGTGCATGGAAAGCGCTGCACAGTCATGCGCATCGGCGCCAATATGCGGACAGAGCAAATAATCACCGGAAAACTCATCTATGATGACCGCCGGATCGTCGCTGGTGTTCACCGCCCAATTCACCGCCTTGATATTGTTGATCTTGCGGATATTGGCAAAATAAGGGCGATTCCAAGTACAGGAATGATAGTGAACAGGACCACACGCTGCGGTAATTTGATTGATATAATGAACACCATATTCTAAATGCATTGCCGGAGAAACCAACGAGTTGGAATCATCGGCGATGTAATAACCGGCGGGATCGCTCCAGATTTCGGGGAAACAGGCGGGGTTCAACCGGTCATCGAGTATCGCCTGTATCTCCTGCACGTAGGCTATGATGAATTGCGTTATTTTATCCAGCAACTCATGCACCTCAACCGGATTTGACAACAGCGCCGAATAGAATGTTTCGGGGTTCCACATCAACTCGGCCACACCGAGCGGCGATTGAATATCTGGTAGACGGATGAGAACATTTTCGGGTGCTTCCAGCAGCAGATCTTCAATATCTTCAATGATCTCGCCGGTGCGGCCGTCGAGCGGATCAGGAATCTCGATCTCTTTAACTTGCGCCGGATCATTGATCATCGACTGTATCCACTCTTTGCCTTCAGAAGTATGACGTGCGCGGCACCCCATAGCCAGAGCCAAGGTATGAGTGTTCCCAAAGTAAGGTTCAACATTGATCGTCGGTTGCGGCGTCCAGTCCCAGTTTTCAATACCTAGGATTCTGCCGAACGCGGCGTCATTTTTCGCCGTGAAAAAAGCGAACTTGCAGTTGGGGGATTGATAAGCACCAGATAATTTTGTCATCATATTTTGTCAATCTACCTTAAAATTTGCGGGCAACTATAAAGACGATGATTATAATAACCCAAATCTGTTAAAATGTGTCCGATTCATGAAAATACAAAAAACCGACATGACATAAAAGCACTTTATCCTGGTCGTCGATTTTCATATATTGAAATGATAATTAATGGGATTTGAGGTGATCATGGTTGCAGAAGCAACTTTTTGGGGCAATACAGCGTCGCACTGGCTGAGGGGTGGAATCGCTGCCGCAGCCATACTTCTTTTACTCATCGGCTTCAAAGCCCTGCTCTATCGGTTGATGTTGTCACTCGCCCGCAAAACTCATAACGACATCGATGATCTCGTCGCGGATCTTTTGCAGCGCCTCAAGTATCCGATATTGACTATGATCGCGATCAACACAGGTGCTCGATTCTTGGAATTATGCATCAAGGTCAAAGCGATATTCAATATGTTGTTGGTGCTCACCGCGTTGCTGCAATTGGCGTTATGGGGAAACGGGATCATCGATTATATCATCAGACGCAGGCGGCAAAAACAACTTGACGAAGAGTCGTCATCGACCACCTTATCAGCACTGACGTCAGTCCTTCCATTCGTCATTGGCGATTTCATTACCATAGACAATTTTCGTGGCAATGTTGAGCACATTGGCTTAAAGACGACCCGCCTCCGCAGCCTGTCAGGAGAACAGTTGATATTTTCCAACAGCGATTTGTTGTCCAGCCGCATCAGCAACTTTAAACGCATGCAGCAACGTCGCGCTCAATTCATCATCACAGTCATTTATCAGACACCGCTGGAAAAACTGCAAACAATACCCTCGCTCATTGAAGAAATCATCAACAACATCAGGGAAACACGTTTTGAAAGGGCGCATTTTTCCACATTTTCGGCCGCATCACTGGATTTTGAAATTGTCTACTGGGTAGAGTCTGCCGAATACAAGACTTTTATGGATATTCAACAGAAAATTAATTTGGCAATATGTCACAAGTTTGCCGAATTGGAAATCGAATTTGCCTATCCGACCCAGACCTTGTTCATCAACAATACGTAATGCCTTGAAAAACGTGATATTCCAAACAAAATCATCTATTTTGATTTCAGTGCCGTAATCACAGCTTCTCTCACCGAATAAAAAAGGATGTCTGCATGAAAATCTGGTCAATGCTTCTGGTCTATTTCCTGACACTGCCCCTCCGAGCAGCTGAATATTGGCAACAGGACGTCGCTTACCGTATCAGCGCCACGCTTGATGATGAAAAACACACACTCACCGGCGTTGAATATTTAACTTATACCAACCATTCACCGGACTCTCTACACTTTATCTGGCTGCATCTTTATCCCAATGCCTATCGCGATGATCGTTCCCTGTATGCGAAAGAAAAACAAGCAGCGGGTTCCACCCGATTTCATTTCAGCAATGAGGAGGAGCGCGGTTACATCCGAATCGATGGATTAAGCATCGAGGAGCAGCCGTTGCGTCATCAGGAGGATACTGATGATGGAACCGAACTGCAGGTTTTTCTGCCGCAGCCGCTGCTGCCGAATGAACAGATCACCCTACAAATCGATTTTTTTGTCAAGCTGCCGATCATTTTTTCACGATTAGGACATAGTGGACGACACTATGAGATTTCCCAATGGTATCCCAAAATGGTGGTTTACGATCGCTTTGGTTGGCATCCGGACGGATATCACAATGTGGGAGAATTTTACGGTGAGTTCGGAACTTTCGACGTTGAATTGACGGTGCCGAAAGACCTGGTGATAGCGGCGACTGGTGTACTGATCTCTCCTCAGGAAGAAATCGAATGGATGGATGAGCTGGCCCGCGAGGGAGCGGTTCTCGACAGTCTGCGAGCGGCAGATTCTTCATCTGCACGTAAGGAAATTAAAAAAATTCTTCAACTTGACAATCGTATCAAAAGCGATAAAGTAAAAACAGTTCGTTATGTTGCTGAAAAGGTACATGATTTTATCTGGTGTGCCGACCGTACCTTTATTTTGAAACGCGGCCAATATCAAGACGCTGAAATCAATATTTATGTCTTGCCCAAACATGAAGCCGGT
>RPQV01000459.1 GCA_003818595.1 Calditrichota bacterium | reverse complement strand
CTTCCAGTGAAAGCTGCGTCTTGCCTTCCTGCAGATGACTGTCTTGACCCTTTTTCGGATCATCTTCTTGGAGAATGTGCGGCGCTATATAGGCTGAACGATATACCGCACAACGGGCTAAATAAGCATAGGCTGCTGTTAAATCCCATAAAGTGCCCTCTGCGCCCCCTAATATCAGAGAGAGACCATACTCTTTTGCCGGACGAAACAAGGTGGTGAGGCCTATAGACAACAACAGATCATAAAATCGATCGACGCCGTACAGGTGCAGCATCCTGACTGCCGGAACATTCAGTGAGCGCGCCAAAGCACGAAAAGCCGGTACAGCGCCCTCGTAACCTCGATTATAGTTTTTGGGCGCAAAACTGCCCATTTGCGTCGGAATGTCGGGAACAAGCGTTGTCGGCAGAATTTCTCCGCTTTCAAGCATACCCGCATAGAGGAAAGGCTTCAACAAACTGCCGGTGCTTCGGGGTGAAGTGATGATGTCGACCTGAGGGTGATGCTGTGGATCATCATTCGTCACATTTCCCAAGTAGACCAAAGCAGCTCCATTGCTCAAGTCGAGCACCAAGGCAGCCGCATTTCCGATGGAATTCGCCAAGAGTCCTTTCATCCGTCGGTTGAGGACAGATGAACAGCGCTTTTGCAGCGTCGCGTCAAGGGTGGTGATAATCCGCCCGCCTTGGCCATGTTGTTCCAGAAATATGCGCTGAACCAGATGCGGAGCGGTCATGGGTAAAGGCAATGGTTTGCCTGGCAAAGGTTCTGCCGTTGCCAGCGCATAGGTCAGTGAATCTATTTTGTCGATTTGATAAAGACGGCGCAGTAAACGGTTTCGTTTGGTCTCTAAAGCCAGTCGATTGCGGCCCGGGTGGATCAGAGCGGGGCTGTTCGGAAGCACTGCGAGCATGGCGGATTCAGCCCAGGAGAGTTCCTCGGAAGGACGGCCGAAATAGCGCCAAGCCGCTGCTTCCAATCCGACGACATTGCCGCCAAAGGGGGCATTGGCCGCATATACGGCCAGAATTTGCCTCTTGGGGATTGCCCATTCCAATCTGATCGCCAGCACCATTTCGATCATTTTCTCAATGATCGTACGTCGTTGACCGTGCCGCGCGAGTCGCACGACCTGCATGGTGATTGTGCTGCCGCCGCTGACGATGTGTTTTGCTCTCAGATTATCGCGCATCGCTCTGCACAGCGAGACCAGATCGAAGCCGGAATGAAGATAAAAACGTCGATCTTCATAACACAGCAACGCTTGCGTGAACTTTGTCGGCAACTTGGCCGCTCCAGGAAATCGCCATTGGCCATCCGCTGCTACCGTCGCGCCGAGAAGAATTCCCCGATGATCGAACACAACGGTGGATGAAGGCTGATCTAATTTGACGACCGGCAATAAGAAAAATGTCAGGACAAGAATAGTCGCACCAATCTTGATCTTTATTTTTCTAAAGGTCTTCATCAACCTGGTTTTCAATTCGGCGAAACAACCTCAATCCATTTGCCATGATCCCGAGCATGAATGGAGGCATCATACATGGCTTCAACCTGCACCGGGGGCAAATAATACCGTCCCAGATAAGCGGCAGTGAGTCGTATTTTAAATGTTATGAGCTCTCCGCGATTGAGATCAAAATAGGTCAATACACGGTCATCGCGAATATCCTGATAGTTAAAAGAAAGCGGTTCGCGATCATCCTCGGTCAAACGCACATTTTGGATCTCCCAGCCGGGCGGGAAGGTTTGCGTCAAGGCCAATTCTTCATAGGCAGATCCCAAACCCGCATGTTTGACGCTCACTTGAGCCCAAAAATCCTGTCCTTGAACGAGTGTGGAAATATCAATCGGCTCGTCCTGGCCATTCAGATAATCGACGTTTAATTCCAAACCATTGGCGGAAGCGGTTTCCTGACCGATTCGTGGAATTCCCTGCAGCAGCAGACGCGCAAAGAGCGGTATTTTGCTGCTGTTGTGCAGGAAAATCTGCGCAGTGGTATCGGCTGCGACCTCCCATTGTTGTTGGATGATCGGCATGGAAGAGGAATGATCCTCTTTCGCGTTGGCATTGAATCCGACGGTGTAGGTGAAAGACGCCTTGTCATTGTCAAAAATACCGGCATATCGGGCGATGGCAGCCAATGCAAAGGACGTGGTTTGAGTACTCAGCCAGGCATCAGAACTCAGCGAAGCAGACAATGCTTGAACCAGGGGGAATGCCCGCTTTGGATCGTTTAATAAGGTAAGCGTTTCCAAAAGAATGGCTGTATCCCTGACATCGGAGCCATACGTCCCCGACAGTTCGCGATAGGGGGTGAGAGTTGTGCCGCCGGATGCCAGAGATAATGCTGCGTCCTTTTGACCTGCCAGCTGATAAGCGGCTGCCAACCTCCATTTGGCGGTGATGGACAAATTCTTGCGTTCCTTGAGACGATTCATTGAAGCCGGCTCCGCAGAACCTGCCAGAGCCAAACTGTACAAGCGATCGGCCTGGATGAGCGTCGACTGTTCATCACCGGCAAGCCATCCTTGTGCGGTTCGTTGCTGATAGCGTTTCCATGACTCCAACTGAGCAGCGGGGATCATATAGCCGGCCTGCTTTGCTTCCAATAAGAAACAGCCGACATAATTCGTGCACCACGGATCTGATTGAATTTCCCCAGGCCAATAGGAGTAACCTCCATCATCCGTTTGAAATGTCCGTAACTTGTTAATTCCTGCTTTGATATTTTTTTCAATCTCCTGCTGCCGCTCACGGGGCAGATCGATCAGCTTTTGCAGGTAGAGCTGCGGGAACACCGCCGAAGTGGTTTGTTCGGCGCAGCCGTGAGGGTAATTGATGAGAAACTCCAGTCTTCTTTTTAAATCAAGCGGGGGAATGCGGGATAATTCCAAGGTGATCACATTGCTCCCTGCCTGCCCGGGCAGATCGAGCTGCGGCGTCCATTCTTCACCCGTCTGCAGCAGAGAGGTCTTGACCAGCGTCTGCAGCCCCATGGGGTTGCGCACGGTGATTTCGATCTTCTGCTCGGCAGTTTCATTGCCTGAAACCGCGCTGAGATAAACCCGCGCAGTGCCCACTTGAAGCGTCTTGACTTGGAATTGAAGTTGATACTCTCCGGTGCGGGGTGCAATAAGCGTTTGCGTGTTATCACCACTGATCTCAGCAGCCCCCTCAACCCTCGCTTGCACTTTAACTGTCTGGAGCGCTGGATCCATTACGAACAAAGAGAGAGGCAGAGAGACTTGTTCCCGAATGCTGAGCACGCGCGGAAGAGTCGCCAGCAAGATCAGCGGTTTTCGCACGAGAACAGATTTTTCGGCTGATCCATAGGCTCTACCTGCGCCGGCTACAACCATCAGCCGCGCTGCCCCAATGTAGGGAGGAAGATTCAGCGTGTGCGTCTCTGTTTTCGATGCTTTCAGCTCAAATGGCCCGAGGAATTGAACCAGAGGCGGAAAACGATTGGCCTGCAAACCACCTTCCACTTCAGCATGTTCATCACCGCCGATCGCCAACAACCTGTCCAGCTTTCCCCCGTATGCACCTGCCACCCAATCATAGATGTCCCAGGTTTTTACAGTCAAGGCTTCTCGACTATAAAAATGATTCCACGGATTCGGTGTGGCAAAGCGGGTCAAATCCAGCAGACCTTGATCCACAAGCGCCAAGGTATAGGTCATTGGTTTCCCTGTCGCCTCCCTGATTGAAATAGTAACCGGTACGTCCGGCCGAATTTCATCAGCGCAATCAATGACCGGCTTTAAAAAAGTGTTGCGATCGACAATGGCGATCGGGATCACTCCGTATAGTCTGATCGGCAAGTCGTTGGCGGTCTGCAGATGAGGTTGCAGATAGCTGACATGTGCATAAAGCGACGGCGACATTTCCGGCGAGGCTTTGAACGTGTAGCGATAGACCGATGTTTTGGGCTCAAACCATTCGCGATGAATG
>RPQV01000458.1 GCA_003818595.1 Calditrichota bacterium | reverse complement strand
TCAAGCGCAGGCATTGTTGGTTTGCTGATTGCATCGGTTGTCGGCGCGCTGATCCTGTTGTATTTGGTCCGGCTGGTCAAGCGTCACTGATCTGCCCTTTGTTCGAGCAGTTTATTCAAAATTACCGCGTTTCGCGGAATAAATGATTGTGGCAGAACATGTTGCTGAAAATGGGCAAGCTGAGGCTTAAACCTACCGCAATGCAACACTACTGCACACACTAACCCAAAAAAAGGAGAATTGCCATGTTATGGACAATCGCTGTTGTTCTGCTCATCTTGTGGCTCTTGGGGCTGGTCACTTCAACAACCATGGGCGGTCTCATTCACGTTCTTTTGGTAATCGCCGTGGTAGTCATTCTGTTAAATGTCATTCGTGGACGAAAAGCACTGTGACGATGACGATTAATTCAGCATTGACAAGGGCGAACCAGCATTGTCAATGCTGAACTCATTCAAAGAAAAAGGAGTTTTGTATGAAAAGAGCAATTGCATTATTCATTTTGGCTGTGTCGCTTGCTGGCTATAATCATGCCAATGCTGGATTTGGTTTTGAAAATCCAGGCATGGGTCTCGGTTTTTCCATGGGGGGTGCTTTTGGAGATAACAGCAGTGCTGATAAATGGGTGATTCAGTATCGCGGCTACCTTCAATATAAACTGATTTCACCCATTTTATTGGGTCAACTGGGAGTGGGATATACAAAATTGGACGCTCCTGATGTGTATGGCGCAGAAACCGCCATGGTTGACAATCGATTTCTTTTCATTCCATTTTCATTGGAAAGATTGAATCCCTATTTGTATGCAGGTGTTGGTGTATCTAAAACCCTCGGCATAAGCGGAGCGGATTATTTGCCCATGATCCCGTTTGGAGTCGGCATCCAGACCCGGCTCGGCAGCCAAATGCTGCTGGAAGTGAGCGGCGGATATAATTTATCCTTAACCGACAATCTCGACGGCATCGAACGCTCGGATTCCGACCTCAACAGTCTTACCAATCAGAAACATGATGGATACTTTGGCTTTCTAATCGGACTTTTATTTACCGGCCCATCAAGTGCTGATGCTGATAAGGACAAGGATGGATTAAGCAATAAAATTGAAAAGGAATTGGGCACAGACCCCAAAATGGCGGACACCGATGGCGACGGCTTGAATGATGGTGCTGAAGTAAATCAATACAGAACTGATCCGCTCAAAGCGGACACCGATAGCGACGGCTTGAAGGACGGCGCTGAAGTGAATCAGTACAATACCGATCCCCTCAAAGCGGACACTGACAGCGATGGCTTGAACGACGGTGCTGAAGTGAATCAATATAAAACCGCACCATTAAAGGCGGACAGTGACAGCGACAGTATAAACGATGGCGCTGAGTTGAATCAATATAAAACCGCTCCCCTCAAAGCGGACACTGATGACGACGGTTTGAATGACGGCGCTGAAGTAAAATATCAATCCGATCCATTAAAGACAGACTCTGATGGTGATGGTTTGAATGATGGCGCTGAGGTGAGTCAATACAAAACCGATCCGGCGAAAGGTGACACAGATGGGGATGGGTTGAGCGATGGTGACGAAGTGAATAAATACAAAACTGAGGCGACGAAAATCGATACGGATGGTGGTGGTGTCAACGACGGTGCTGAAGTGAAAAGCAAAACCAATCCGTTAGATTCCAAAGATGACGTCGCCAAGCCGACAACGACGATTATACTCGAAAGAGGGAAAAAAGTAATCCTCCGAGGCGTCAATTTTGAAACAAACAAAGCCACCCTGACGAAAAACTCTGAAACGATTTTGGAGGAAGCTTATAACGCCCTTGTCGCCAATCCTGATGTGCAGGTGGAAATTTCCGGCCATACGGATAGTGTAGGCAGCGATCAAGCCAACGAAGCACTTTCGTTGCGCCGAGCACAGGCTGTGAAAAATTGGCTGACGCAGAAAGGTATAGCAGGGAATCGCTTGAAAACTGTTGGAAAAGGTGAAAAGGAACCCATTGCCGGCAATGACTCGGCAGAAGGTCGAGCTGAGAATCGTCGCATTGAATTCTATGTAGAGCAATAGGGTGAATCATGGAGGATCTGAAAGCCAATGAAGCAGAATAGCGGCTAACACACAAAACATCATCAGGGTCAACACCCCCGCCTGAACGAGGCTGTATGGGCGGGGGGGAGGGGCCTTTGGTGAATCGTTTAGGCTGCTGCAGGCTTGCCCCTCACTCCGATCAACATTAAAGCCGCATTTTAATAAAGAGGTTATCATGAAATTAAAAATGAAAATTGTGATCGGAATTTCACTTTGTGTTTCGATTGCAATCATGATGGGGTGTGGCGCCAGTAATGCACTCAAAGGTGGCGGAATAGGAGCGGGAGTAGGAGGAGTAGCCGGCGGCGTTATCGGAAATCAATTTGGAAACACTGCCATCGGCGCCATCATCGGGGCGGCAGTCGGCGGAACGACCGGGGCGCTCATCGGTCGTCACATGGACAGGCAGGCGGAAGAGATGCAACAAGACATCAAGAATGCAAAAATCGAACGTATCGGTGAAGGAATCAAGATCACCTTTGATTCCGGTATTCTTTTCAAAATCGATTCTTCAGAATTGCAGCCTGTGGCAAAGGAGAATATCGAGAGCTTGGCCAAGATTCTCAATAAATATCCGGACACCAACATCCTCATTGAAGGAGATACCGACAACACGGGTTCTGAAGCCTACAACCAAAAGTTGTCAGAGCGTCGTGCTCAGGCTGTTGCCAACTATCAAAGCAATCTGGGTGTTGCCGGCTCAAGGATTTCCATACTGGGACTCGGCGAGTCGAATCCTATCGCTTCAAACGATACGGACTTGGGGCGCGAGCAAAATCGACGTGTGGAAGTTGCCATCTTTGCGAATGAAAAGTTAAAGAAAGCTGCCGAAAATGGCAACCTTAACTAACTCGGGCGAGATGAGCCTGGTCGATTGTTGGGCCAAGTGCAACGATGAGGATGAGAAACATCGTGAATAATTTTATTCAATAACAAAAGGAGGCCAAGATGCCTTTAATGCATGTCGTCATCGCTTTGATCGCGGTCGGTGTTCTCTTGTGGTTGATCAATCAGATGATACCGATGGATAGAAAGATCAAATCGATTTTGAACGCTGTGGTGGTCATTGTAGTGGTTGTGTGGCTGGCGAGAGTTTTTGGATTATTCGATGCTCTGTCCAGCATTAAAATAGGCTGATAACCATCAACAGCCCAATTAAATGAGGCTATGCCTAATTATTCGTTGTTTGAGGTACAGACAACCAAACAAATTCACTTTTATTTCATTGAGGAAAAAACCATGAAAGTAAGAAGAGTTTTTGCAGCCATTTTCATCATCATGTTCATTCTGTTAAATGTGGGAAATGCGGGAGAGAAAGCGACGATTCAACAGTATTTGAACGACACCGCATGCAAAGTAAAGGCAACTGACGATCCCGCGCAAAAACGGGAAATACTCGATCAATCATTACAAACGATGTCCGACGCTTTGAATAAAGTCGAAAGCTCAGGACTGATTTCGCAGGACGATCTCGCCGGCATAAATCGCTTTAAAACTGCACTTCAAGAGAAACAAGACGAACTCGCGGGCATGAATGGTTATGAACGCGTGGCCGATCAGCAACTTAACGCCTTCTCTGATTACGTTGTGCAGGATATGCAGCAGGCCGAACGTTATGTCACCATCAGCGTTGTCACAGCGCTCTTGATTGTCATCATTTTGATTCTGCTGCTGTAATTCAAATTGTATCGTCAACGAATGAATATCAAAAGGCTTTCGCCATGTTGAGTTCAACCTGCCGATTTTTCACGGGCGCCATGAAAAAGTATACGATACTCTTCAAGGGTATCTGCTGCGTGGTGCTCGTGTTTTTTCTATTTTCGTGCAGTCCCATGCCACTGACCCAACGGGGCGCCCCGTTGGGGGATG
>RPQV01000457.1 GCA_003818595.1 Calditrichota bacterium | reverse complement strand
CTATCTTAGGAGACCCGATGAAACCTCTATCGATTACGGTTTGGGCGACGAGTTTGACACTCATAGCCCTGGTTTTCTGCTCCCCCCATCAGGAAATTCCCCCCACAACGCATCCTGATACTTCATCCTGGCAGGACCTTTTTGCGGCTGATTTATCCAATGCGGTTTACTCTGACACGGTCTGGACATTTTCGGATGGCATTCTCACCGCTGCGCAAGATCAGAACATTTGGACAAAAGAAATTTTCAGCAATTTTATACTCGATCTTGAATTTCGCACGGCCGACAGCACCAACAGCGGTGTGGTCGTCCATTGTACCAATATTGAAGATTGGATTCCCAATTCGGTTGAGATCCAGATTGCGGATGATTATGCGCCGAAATGGGCGAATATGCCCAGAACCTGGCAATGCGGCGCTATATTCGGTCACCTGCCTGCGAGCAAGAGCAATGTCAAAAAACCAGGAGAGTGGAACCGATATACCATTACCTGTCGGGATTCGATGATCTGGGTGATGCTGAACGGCGAGTTGGTGACGGAAATGAATATGAAGCTGTGGAAATCAGCCACCCACAATCCCGACGGCAGCGAAATACCGCCGTGGCTGAATCGGCCATTTGCGGAACTTGAGCCCAAGGGTCAGATCGGGCTGCAGGGCAAACACGCCGAAGCACCCATCTGGTTTCGCAATATAAAGATTAAACGCCTTGATTCATGATGATGAAAACAAATATCCTCTTATTATTGCTGACAGGTTTTGCAATGGCTGCTCAAACAGCACCCTGGCCGAATCATGCAACGTGCGCTGTATGTCTCACCTATGATGACGCCTACAATTCGCAACTGGATATCGCCGTTCCCCTGCTTGACCAGTATGGTTTTCGCGCCACATTTTATATCGACGGTCAGGAAGAAAATCTTGATCAACGCATGGCGGAATGGCGTGCGATCGCGGCAAAAGGGCATGAATTGGGTAATCATACACTTTTTCATCCCTGCCTTGAGTACCGCGACGGAGAGCATCGTCAGTGGTTGACCGATGATTTCAAGATGGAAAATTACAGTTTGGATCGATTTTTACGCGAATGCCGGGTGGCCAATGTGCTGTTAAAAGCCATTGACGGCAAAAGTGAGCGCTCGTTTGCATACACCTGTTGTGATACGTGGGTGGATGATCACATCAGTCTGCTCGATCCGTTGCGGAAATTCTTTTCCTGCGCCCGCGGCGTCGGCGCGACACCGACTGACTTTAGCTTTGATCTCATGAACGTGCCCAGTTTTGCCGTCATCAACCATAGCGGCGATCAGCTGATTGAACAGGTCAAAATCGCTGAAAAAGCAGGTTCGGTGGTGGTGATCCTGTTTCACGGCATTGACGAGAGCCACCTCCCAGTTGCTCGGGCCGGCCATCAACAACTGATCGAATACTTGGACAGCCATCGTTCACAGATATGGACAGATACCTTTTTAAACGTGATGAACCATCTGGATCAAATGAAGCAATCGGAAAGAAAATGATGAAACGATTTATCTGTTTTTATTTTTTACACCTTTGCCTACTCTGTCCCCTAAGAGCCGAAATACTTTATCCTTTAAATGCACCGCAGAATGTCCAACTGGGTGGTGAATTTTACCAACGCATCCAACTCGTCGAAAAGCGGCTGCATTCCCATCCTTTTGATCTGGATCTCATTGTGCAGGACGTCGCCCGCATCCCGGCAAAGCAGCGTCGTTTTGAAGAATATGAGGGAGATGTGTCCGGACGATATTTGGGCGCATCAAGCTATATTTCTCGGTTTTTCGACAAAAATCCCGCCAGACTTGATTCACTCTTTCAAAAAATAATCAGTTATCAGCAGCCTTCCGGATATTTCGGTCAAGATCAAAAAAAAATGGACTGGGATTATTGGGGGCGGCAGTTATTCGGACACGGTCGGTTATTGGGTGGATTGGTGCAGTATTATCACTTGACCCAGAATCCACTCGCCCTGGAAGCGGCCGCGAAACTCGGGGATTATTTGATCAGCACCGTGCCTCAATGGACAAACGCTTTTGCGGATAATCCATGGGAAAATCTTTCACCCTGGGTGGAATGGAAGGATCCGCAATCAGACCGGCAGCATTTTGTCAAAACGCACATGCTTAGCATACTCGAGTCACTGATATTCCTTTATGAGATCAAACCCGATCCAGCATACTTGACAGCCGCAGAACAGATCGTGGCGCTGTTTCCGGAGTTCGGTCACTATCATTCTCATTCATTCTTAAATGCGATGAACGGGATGGCGTTGCTCTACGCCCACACGGGAAATAAGGCTCTTTATGATCGGCTGCACGATCTGTACTGGCAAAATATTGTTCGTCATGGTCTTCCCGCCGACGGCGGCATTCCGGAATGGTTTCCTGATGATCATCGCACCGAAGGCTGTTCCGTCACGGATTGGATTCGGTTGAATTTAACCATGTGGGCGATGACCAATCAAAACATTTATCTCGATGAGGCAGAGACAGCCTGGTACAACGCCCTCTATTTTCATCAGACAGCCAATGGCGCCTTTGGTCACGCTTTGCGCACTCCCGCCGGGTACGGAAGCGAATACAGCGAATCGTGGTGGTGCTGCACGATGCACGGGCTGTGGGCGTTCGCCGATTTGCTGAATATGAGTGCCTGTTCGCGGGGAAGTGATGTGTATGTCAATTTTTATACACCTTTAAAGTGCACCTTGGAGACAGCCGGCCAACCCATTCATTTGGCTATTGAGACTGATTACCCAAATGACGGCAAAATTCAAATAAAACTCGATCCCGAACACCCGCTTGCTTTTACACTGCATTTGCGCATTCCATCGTTTACAGATCAAATCGTGATCAAGCTAAATGGTCAGCCATTGCAAAATCTAAAGAGTGCAGGTGCCTTGATCATTAACCGCACCTGGAAAAAGGGTGATGTTCTTCTCCTGCACCTTGGATTACCCACTCGAATTATTGATCATGCGGGCAATGATTTGCTCCGACGTCGTGAATTGATCAAAGCACCCTATTATGCCGCCATTTGGCAGGGTCCATTAATGTTGATCGCTGATCAGGCCAATAATTCGATTTTTCCCGAATTGATTTATTTTGATCGTCAAAAAAACTACTCGATTGCCTGTGAAAAAAGCCCTTTTGTTATGAATCAATCGCATAAAATGATGCCTGCGCTCCTAAACGGTTTCGAGTCGACAGTCGTCCTCTCCCCTCTCAGCGAAAAAACCGGACAGGGCGCTTGGAGTGAGGAGTGGCGTAACTTTATGCGCAATGGCGAGCAACCGATTCAGCGGTCGCCGGTTCAGCATCATTTTCAGATTCAAATCAAAAAGTGAGATCTTTGACATCATCATCCAACATCATTCCTCCATTCACTCCAGACATGTGAGATCCTATGAAAACCATCGAATATGAGCTGTATCAGGACAAGATTCTCGGCGGACTGTTGGGGATCTCCGCGGGATCACGTTATGGTGCGCACTTTGCCGGTCGCCGGTCATTCACCATGGCGCCATTGCCCGATCTGCAGCAATTGCCGAACCTCGGCACGGCCAACCAAAACCTCATGATGCTGTTTTTAATCCTCGCCGGCCAAAAAGGAGCGCGACTGCGCGAATCCGATTTGGGTGACCTGTGGAAATCCCACGTTCATTTGACTGAAAAGGGTTTCGGTATCGTCCGCCGCAATTTGCGCCTTGGACTTTACCCCCCGCAGTCCGGCATACATAATAATCCCATTTGGTGTACGTCGATGGAAGCACCTGCGCGGGCGCCGTTTTGGGGATTTCTGAATCCCGGCATGCCGGAGCAGGCCGCCTTTTACGCCGGCATAGATGCTGCAATCGATCACGATGGTATTGCCGTCGATGCCTCGCGCTTTCTGGCGGCTTTGACTTCGTTGCTCTATTTTGAAGCTGATATTAAACTGGCGAT
>RPQV01000456.1 GCA_003818595.1 Calditrichota bacterium | reverse complement strand
GGCGGCGATGGCGAGATTGCGT
This sequence comes from Calditrichota bacterium, assembly GCA_003818595.1. Classification (GTDB taxonomy): domain Bacteria; phylum Zhuqueibacterota; class Zhuqueibacteria; order Residuimicrobiales; family Krinioviventaceae; genus Fontimicrobium. The sequence continues at coordinate 3,939 of RPQV01000456.1, read as the reverse complement.
CGCCATTTTTTATTCGCGGGAATGATATACCAGGGCGCCCACTTGGTGCTGGTCCGGCCCAGCACTTCCTCATAGGCATTCTGATATTCCGGCCATAATTTGCGTTCTTCCAGATCGCTGACATTGAATTTCCAGTGTTTTTCAGGTTTGTCAAGACGCTCCTGCAATCGTTTTTTCTGTTCATCGGCATCAATATGCAGAAAGAACTTGAAAATGGTGGTGCCTTCTTCCGCCAGCATTTTTTCAAACTGGTTGATGTGATCGAATCGGCGTTTCCAGATTTTGGCGGGAACCAAATCATGAACGCGTACGACCAGGACATCTTCGTAATGGCTGCGATTGAAAATGACGATTTCGCCCCGGCCTGGCGTCTGCTGATGAATCCGCCACAGATAATCATGCGCCAATTCGACTTGGGTCGGCACTTTAAATCCGGCGACGCGAACCCCTTGAGGATTGACCCCCTCAAAGACATGGCGGATGACGCCGTCTTTGCCGCTGGTGTCCATGCCCTGCAGCACCACAAGCACCTTGTGTTTTTGTTCGGCGTAGAGAAGTTCCTGCAGAATTTCCAATCGTTGAGTGAGTTTGAGCAGTTCCTCGGCGCCGGCCTGCTTGTCGCCTGCAAATCCTTTGCTGCCTTCCGCATCCCATTGACTGAGATCAATTTGCTTGCCGGGGGGGACTAGAAGCTTTTTCAAAGTTTTTTCCATTATGTTTCCCTCAATTTATCGTTGGAGACAGAATTATTTACGCAGAGAGGCAGTTATCTTACCTCGCACAAAGAAACCAAGCCCACAGCTGGAACAACTCGTCGTACACCCTGTTACTCAGCTGTAGCTGCATCGATGTGCATGGTGAAGGTGTGCGACGAGCTAATGCCTGCGTGAATCAGGCAGACCAACCTATTATAAGAGTTGCTATGTTTTTTCTTTCCCTCCGCTTTTTAACCAGACGATGCTCCGACCCCAGCCGCCGCTGTCCGGCGGAGCATCATGAATTCTCGCGACGGCCGGATTTCGCGTGAGCTGTTGATAGGTGATATATTTGAGCCTGCTTTTCCCTTTGCCGTGAATGATCTGCACCCGTTCGAGTCCCAATTCGACCGCATTGTCGATAAAATCATCGATCATCTGCGGAATGATCGGCAGGGGAGTGCCATGTAGATCGAGCACATCGGTGATGATGATGCTTTCCGGCAGTAGGTCGGGCGCCCCCTCCTCAGGAGAGGATATGCAGGTTTCGTCCGACTTGCGTGAACGCCCGCACAGCCGTTTCCATATCTTCTTGTTCATGAGCCGCCGAAATTTGCACGCGAATACGGGCCTGCCCCCGTGGGACCACGGGATAGCTGAAGCCGATGACATAGATGTCTTGTTTCAATAACTCATCCGCCATTTGATGCGCTAATTTTTCATCATACAGCATGATCGGAGTGATGGGATGGACGCCGGGTTTAATATTGAATCCCAGCGCGCTCATCTCGTGGCGAAAATAGAGGGTATTGGCTTCCAGTTTATCGCGAAGCTCGGTGGTTTGAGACAGCAGATCGAGTACCGCGATCGTTGCTCCGACGACCATCGGCGCCAGGGTGTTGGAAAAGAGATAGGGACGGCTTTTTTGGCGCAGATATTCAATGACCTCGCGACGTCCGGCCACGCAGCCGCCGGATGCTCCGCCCAGAGCTTTGCCAAAGGTGGTGGTGATCAGATCAACCCGTCCCATCACCTGATGATATTCATGCGTCCCTCTTCCTGTCCGTCCGATGAATCCGGTTGCATGACTGTCGTCAACCAGCACCAGCGCTTCATATTTTTCCGCCAAATCACAGATTTGCGGCAGTTTGGCAATGTCGCCGTCCATGGAAAAAACACCGTCGGTGGCGATCAATCGAAATTTGGTATTTTGCGCTTCCTTGAGTTTGTTCTCGAGGTCTTCCATGTCTCCATGTTGATAAATCAGACGCATCGCTTTGCTCAGCCGAATGCCGTCGATCAGCGAAGCATGGTTCAGCGCATCGGTGATGATGGCGCATTCCTGATCGAGCAGCGGTTCAAAGACGCCGCCATTGGCATCGAAACAGGCGGCATAGAGGATGGCGTCCTCCATGCCCAGGAATGAGGAAATTTTCTCTTCCAGCTGTTTATGGATCTCCTGCGTACCGCAGATGAAACGTACTGATGACATCCCGTATCCCCATTTAATCAGGGTCTCTTCAGCGGCTTTTAAAACGCGGGGATGCGACGACAGGCCGAGATAATTGTTGGCGCAAAAATTGAGCACGCTCCTGCCGCCGCTGACCATGATGCGGGCGCCTTGGGGAGTGGTGATGACGCGTTCCTGTTTGTATAAACCCGCCTGACGAATTTCAGCCAGACGATTTTGCAGCTCTTGTTGAAATTTACCGTACATGGTTTTTATCCTTTTTATTGCAGTGTTGATGAAGAAATCAGTAAAGAAGCCTCGCACAGAGGCACGGAGACGCAGAGAAGCCATTTAATATTAATTTCGCCATGGAATTTGTCGTGCGGGGTAAATAGAATACAAGGCAAGGATCAAGACTGTCTGATTCTTTGATGAAACGGGAGAATGATTTCAAATGTTTTTAGTCCTTTTTCTTTTAGATCATTCCAGTTCGAGCACCACTTTGCCGGAATTTCCGGAGAGCATGGCGTCAAAACCCTTCTGGAAATCCTCAAATGCAACTTTGTGCGTGAGAACCGGAGAGATATCCAGACCACTCTGCAGCATGGTCTGCATCTTGTACCAGGTTTCAAATATTTCTCGCCCGTAGATGCCTTTGATGGTGAGGCCTTTGAATATGACCTGATCCCAATCCACTTGCGCCGTGTTGGGCAAAATGCCGAGCAGGGCGATGCGGCCGCCATGATACATATTTTCCAGCATGGATTCAAAGGCATCGCGGTTGCCCGACATTTCGAGGCCGATATCGAATCCGTATAGTCCCATTTCCTCGCGACAGACCCGCAGCGATGTTTGGGCGACATTGACGGTACGAGTGGCGCCCATTTTTTGAGCGAGATTGAGGCGATAGTCGTTGACATCGGTGATCACCACGTTGCGGGCGCCGACATGTTTGGCGATGGCAACGGACATGATGCCGATCGGGCCGGCGCCGGTGATGAGAACATCCTCACCCACTAAATCAAAGGATAATGCAGCGTGAGCGGCATTTCCATAAGGATCGAAAAATGCCGCAATGTCCGAAGAGATGGATGGGTGGACATGCCATGCGTTGGATGCGGGCAGCGAGAGGTACTCGGCAAAACAGCCGTCGCGATTGACGCCGATGCCGACGGCTTTGGTGCACAAGTGGCGTCTGCCGGCGCGACAACTGCGACACACGCCGCAGACAATATGCCCTTCGCCGGAGACGCGTTCCCCGACCTGGTAACCTCTGACATCTTTGCCGATTTCCACAATCTCACCGACGAATTCATGGCCGATGATTTGCGGAATTTTAATGGTGCGCTGTGACCATTCATCCCATTTGTAAATATGGAGATCGGTGCCGCAAATCGCCGTTTTGATTATTTTGACCAGCAAATCATTATTGCCGATCTTTGGTATCGGCATCTGTTCGAGCCAGAGCCCAGGTTCGGCTTTTTTCTTGACCAACGCTTTCATGGTTTTCATAACATCCTCAGGTTCGTCTCATTCGCATCGATTTATACTCATTTCTGATTTGTCTGTTCTACTTTAGGAAAAACCATTTCCGATTCCGTCTTGCTCCACTGAACAAGCCTCCAATCCTGATCAACTCTTTCCTCCAAGGCATTACCCGGCAAAGTGAATCGGTAATTGAACGGGATGACGGCAGTGACCTTGCATGGCGAGTGCGAATTCGGCAGAAGAGGATGCCAGATCACCTCAGATGGATCATGGAGGTTGATGTGGCCGGAATAAAAAATTTCCACT
>RPQV01000455.1 GCA_003818595.1 Calditrichota bacterium | reverse complement strand
TGCCACGGTTTGCCCGGTGTGCGAAAAGTCCATTCTTTGTTAGGTTCAAGAGGATATGCCAAGGCAAGCAACGGGGGAATTTCGTAAATTATCGAATCAGGCGTAACCTGATAAACTGAACCGGCTTTGGTGATAAAATCGACAAGTTCTCTTGAGCTATGAAAGGTTTTACCTGCAAACTCGATTTGCAGACCTGCACTCGCTTTGGGTATCACCGAGCCTCCGTTTTCATAGGCGTAGAAATAAAGACCCTCTTGAGTGTTGGCGTAATACGACTCGTCGGAAATTTTATGATCTCCCTCGGTGACTGTCTCATGCAGCACCACAGTTTTGATTGAATCATGCAAGGCATGTTCTTTGGTGATGGTCAGCACGACAGATGCGATAGAACTATCCGCAGGGAATTGATTGTTTCCTTCAGCGGGTTTAAAATTGGTTGAAAATGTCACCATCTTGTATTCCCATTGAGCACCAATCTTCAAGGGGTAAGATGAAAATTGCACCTGTTCTGGAGAAACAGGATTTTTGTCTCGTACGCAATTTAATGAGAAAAAGATAAATGAGAAAACCAGCACCGTCGTTAAATTTTTCATATTGCCCTCAACAGTTAAAGTGGTTAGAGAATGCACGCACGCTCTGACATTATACGAATACAAAAACCTGAGCAGTTTTACAAGTCATCGCTGCTTGTTCTATACTTTACTCGTTTAGAGTACACTTTATGATGGTTTCTCTCCTGCCATTAGTCATCCTGATGAAATATGTGCCTGAAGGCAAGTGGGAGGCACTCCATTGCAACGAATGTTTCCCGACCGGCAAAGGATTATCGTACAAGGTTTGTACAATCTGTCCGCTTATATTATAAACGGCGACATGAAGGAGAGAGTGCTCGGTCAATTCAAAATTTATTGTGGCAACTGGATTAAAAGGATTGGGAAAGACCGCAAGGTTATTAAAACTGTTGTCCGTGGCTGCGTCGTTCAGGGTGAGCCGATCTGATCGAACGGCTGATTCGATATCCTTATTTCGTACAAAATCTTTAATCGTCTTTTCTCTATCGCTCCATTCTTTTCCATATAACCAATAAGTGAGACTCGTTTGTGTGTTGCGTGCCGCCTCGATTATTTCATCCCAATTATTTTTCTGTTGAAAATGATTTCCCGCCGCCATCTCGCCGATTACCATCGGCCCAATATTTCGAACCTGATTGATCTTCTTTTCAATCGAACTTGTGGGCAGTTCCCAACCATTTTCATACATATGGACATCAAATACAATGTTTGAAAAATCATTTATCAGAGACTGCCCTTTATTAAGAATAGCCGTAATTCCTTGTCCGGTAGCATTACCCTGCACCACAACGATATTATTCGCTCCGGTGCTGCGAAGGTTTTCGATCATGTCGCGCGCATCCGATTCCCACAAGTTGTCGGAGTAGCCGTGACTATTATCCCAATAATAGGGTTCATTCCATAATTCGAGAAATACATCCATTTCATTCTTGAAAAGAACGGCTATCTCTCTCATGCGGGTTTTTACAATGTCGTATCGAGCATCACCGGATGGATTGTTGCCTAACAATTGGGCTGCATCCCAATTTACTTTGCCGCCAAGGTCCTTATTATCGTACCAAAAAGGGCAGAGAATCACAGCAGCATCATGCTTTCTAGCTTGATTCACATATCCCCGTAATTCGTTATCTGTATGAATAGCCTTGTTCACGTCTATTGGAATCCTTACCAGATCTGCTTTTAAATCAGTATAAATACTTTCTGCAAGTAATCCACCTGGAGTAATGCAATTAGCGCCGCGTCCATGCCATTTTATGCCATTTTTTAATAGATCACCACCGCTGGTAGAATAATCTGATTGTGCAGTGAGGATGTTCGAAAGACAAAAAAACAAGATGCCGGCTTTACTCATGCTTGACCAATTTTGAAGTGATTTCAAAAGGTTACACCCTGTTGTTTATAATCTGAATTCTATTTATCAACCTGTAGTCCCGGCGTCGCTGAGTAATCGATGCTCCCTGCCGCTTTACTGCTCCCGATTTGTTACAACAGGATTAACACCATCAAAACAACAAATATTCTGGAAATTGCGAGGGATTCAAAAAATCTCATCTATAAAAATTTCCAAGTCCGATGCTGCTGCGCATAACGCTGCGGCTCAGTGGGCGGCGTGTGGTGACTCGCCATCCGAACACGCCCCATTACGCCGCTTGACTGCAACCCTCAGTTCGCCATGCCGACGATCGGGAGTGGCGTAGCGGCGCATCATCTCAACTTTGCCGGATTCAATCCCCTGCTTCTGCTACCCAATTGTCCCGAGAACAGAGTCTCACTAAAATGTCCAAATGAGCAGCGCTGCAGCGTGAAACAACAAGGATGATATCTTGATCGGAAAAGTAGATATAATATGGCGCCCGACTGGAACCTTGAAAAAAAGGCTGATAAAAAAAAGGATGTCCGCTGAGCGCAACATCCTTTTTTCTGTCCCCAGCCGAACGCTTATTGCCCTGATTGTTTCACGCGCTGATAGTTTTTCTCAAACACCGGCAGATTCGCGTCGTTCTTTTCCTTTGCTTTTTGAACAGCCTTTTCATAATGAAGCAGCGCCGGATCCTTTTCACCGTTTCGTTCATAGGCTTCGCCGAGGCTGTCAAAGCAGTTGGGTTCATTCTCGAACAGCCGTGCATTGGTTTTGAGAACAATGATGGCCTCCGGCAGACGATTTTTGGACATCAGGTAATAGCCGATAAAGTTCAATTCGACCGGCGATGTGATAGGGTGAATTTTCAACACCTGATCATTCGTCAGCGTTTCCAGTTCGCCAACCGGCCGTGATAGAATGCTTATGCTCGCAGAGACCAGGGCAAGTTTCCTTGCGCCTGTTATATTGCAGATCATTTCGGTGTAATCCGCCTTGGGGCTGATGAGCGCCTCCCTGACCATCACCGCGTCATAATTCCGGTCCACGGCTCCAAAATAGGTCGCCAGCACGCATCCGGTGGCCAAGAATCCGAAGAGATAAACACAGTTGATGTTTTTGGCTTTCAACAGGTCATCGAGGTTGGTTTTGGTAAAAGCGCTGGGATAGTTTTTGATCACCTTGGGGTCGCTTTCCAGAATTTTGACGGATTGGGGGAATTCGAACGCCTCTTCGCCCATCGCCGGTCCCTGACCGATTTCGTGATGATAGACACGGATAATGGGAAGATTATTTTTCCTGAACACATCGATCAGGCTGTTTACGGCTTCCATGCCCGGCGCGACATCCTTGGTGTCCATCATGGGAAGGTAGGCATTTTGGACATCGATGACCAATAGTGCCGGCTCGAAGGATGAAACATCCGCCGCGTTTGCCCGCTGAGCAAGGAGTGTTAATACACAAACCGTACAGGACAACAATAGCAGAATCATCTTGATTCTCATAACATTTTCTCCCTTGAAATGGTGATTGGCTGATTTGACGTGAGGATGTATTCGCCGGGCTATCGCGAATATTACTCGTCATTCCTAATGACTGTTGCTGGATTTGCCGCGGGGGTGCCCGATCCTGCAAAGAGCAGCGCCAGACGCATATACAACGGGACAAATCCGGCTAACGCGCTCACCAGCTGCTTGGGCCAAATTCGATTAACAAATTTGAGCGGAAGTGCGACCCAAGCAGTCCGCGTGTAGCCGATTATAACATCTTTACCTTTGCTCCAGTTTACTCACTCTCTAAGAAAATGCGATCACAGATTTTAACGCCTTCACAGCAGACTTGAAACAACCAATAACAGATTTAGCAAAAAGCTAGAGTCTTATCTAAAAGAATATGTCCGTTTAACAGTTTTGTTACGCCAACAATCGCAATGATACTCAATCACATGCCACTCAAGGTACCTGGGGAAATAGTAGCTGTTTGGCGTATGAAACGATAAAAGATGCATTACGTCAGTCATGAGGCTAGAGAGGGGGAAACGGGGGT
>RPQV01000454.1 GCA_003818595.1 Calditrichota bacterium | reverse complement strand
TTGGCAGCCCATCATGCATCGAAGTTCCAATCCCATTTCCCACCAAATCTCCCACCCCCGAAAAACCGGCGACCTCCACATGCTGCTGCACAGCATGTCCAATATCAGAAAGTCGGTTACCCGCCACAGCAACCTGCAGCGCTTTTTCGAGAGATTCGCGCGTCACGCGGATGAGCCGTTCCTTTTCCTTCGAAATCGCGCCCACTGGAAAAGTTTTTGCGGCGTCACCAAAATATCCATTCAATTCAACTCCGATGTCGACGCTGACAATTTCACCTTCCTTCAATCTTCGATCGCCGGGAATCCCATGCACCACCTGTTCGTCAATAGAGATGCAGATACTTGCCGGGTAGCCGTGAAATCCTTTAAAGGCCGGCTTGGCGCCTTTCGACCTGATAAAATCATCTATTTCCTCATCGAGATCGCCGGTTCTCAGTCCGGGCCGAATTCGGCTTCCTGCCAGATTCAGCGACTCAACAACAAGCTGCGCGCTTTTGCGCAAAAGTTCAATTTCACGGCTGTTCCGGATATTGATCATAAACCTGGATCAAAATCTGTTCATATAATCAATGATCTGTTGCCTCACGATTTCGACCGGCTGAGAACCATCGACTGCATAGAGTTTATCATGGTCCTGATAGTATTTCACCAGCGGCGCGGTTTTTTCATTATAAACCACCATCCGATTGCGCACTGTTGACTCTTTGTCATCATCCCGTTGAATGACCGCTCCACCGCAAACACGGCATTTAAAATCTGCGGGAGGCGGATCAGTGATGGTGTTGTAATTCAGACCACACTGACCGCAGGTGCGTCTTGAGGTCAGGCGCTGGACGATCTCCTCTTCATCAACCTGAAAATAAACGACGCCGCTAATTCCATCCGCTCCACTCAGTAGAGCGTCAAGGTCCTGCGCCTGTTTTATCGTGCGCGGGAACCCGTCAAAAATGAATCCTTTTTGAGCATCCGGCTCCTGCAGCCGCTTCTCAATCAAGCCCAGGATGATATCATCAGAAACCAGACCACCGGAATCCATGATCTGCTTGGCCTTTTTCCCGAGATCCGTTCCCTCGGCAACCGCCTTTCGCAGGATATCGCCGGTTGATATTTGGGGTAAATCATATTTGAGCGCCAATACTGAAGCCTGAGTTCCTTTGCCGGTTCCCGGTGCGCCCAAAAATATGAATCGTTTCATGGTTACCCTCTTCCGCACTAGAATCTTCGACGACCACGTATCTTGCCGCTCTTTAGGAAGCCATCGTAATGGCGCATGAGCAGATGAGATTCGATCTGCTGTAGGGTGTCCAACACCACGCCGACGACAATCAGAAGCGACGTACCACCATAGAAACTTGAAAAATCATAAGATACGTTGGTAAAGCGGGTGATAACGTACGGAATTATCGCAATAATTGCCAGGAAAATTGACCCGGGCAATGTGATACGCGTTAGAATATTATCGATAAATTCGGAAGTCTTTTTCCCGGGTCTTACTCCGGGGATAAAACCGCCCTGTTTTTTCATATTATCCGCCACGTCGACCGGATTAAAAGCGATGGCGGTATAAAAATAGGTAAAAAAGACGATCATCAAACTGTAAATAAACCAGTACATCCAACTTTGGTAGTCAAACATCCGGTTCATCGAGGCCATAAATTCACTGTTGGGGAAAAACTGTCCGATGGTCTGCGGGATAAACAGGATCGATTGAGCAAAGATGATGGGCATCACACCGGCCGTATTCACCCGTAATGGAATATGGGTGCTCTGACCGCCGTACACTTTGCGTCCAATAACGCGTTTGGCGTATTGAACCGGAATTTTGCGCATTCCCTGTGTCAGCAGAATCGTGCCGGCGACAGTCACGACAAACACCGCCCAAAGGGCAATCTCGGTGAGCAGGGTTCGGTTGCCGCTGATCAATTGTTGGAACTCATTGATGATCGAGTTGGGAAAGCGGGCGATAATGCCGACAAAAATGATTAAAGAAATTCCGTTGCCGATTCCCTTTTCGGTAATAATTTCACCCAGCCACATGATCAACACGGTACCGGCAGTCAGGGAGAGCATGGTCAACAGTCTGAAACCCATTCCGGGAAAAGGAACGACTAATTGTCCCGAACTGCTGGCGCCGATTCTTTCCAGGAAGATGCTCACGCCCATGGCCTGCATGGCAGAAATAAACACAGTGCCATAACGGGTGTATTGATTGATTTTTTTCCTTCCCTGCTCTCCTTCTCTCTGCAGTTTTTGAAAATAGGGAATAATCGCTCCCAGCAGCTGCAGGATGATGGATGCCGAGATATACGGCATAATTCCCAAGGCAAAAATGGTGGCGCGTTTAAAGGCGCCGCCTGCGAAAAGGTCATATAATCCCAACAAACCTCGCTGAGATTTTTCAAAAAACTCGATCAACGCTTGAGCATTCACGCCCGGGATCGGAACATGGCCGCCAATCCGATAGGCAATAATAATCAGAAATGTGAATAAAAGCTTTCTCTTCAGTTCGGGAATTTTGAAGATGCTTTGAATGCTGTCCTTCATAATTTCGTCACCTTCCCGCCGGCTGCTTCAATTTTTTCAACAGCCGTTTTGCTGAACGCATCGGCCGTCACATTTAATTTAACCTTCAGATCGCCATGACCCAGTATCTTAACCGGCCTATTGGTGACGGAGATGAATCCTTTTTCCTTCAATATTTGCGGAGTAATTTCAGGAACAGATTTCAAGACTCCCAAAGTTCCAATATTGACGACTTGATATTCAACACGGTTGATATTGGTAAAGCCTCGTTTAGGCAATCGTCGCATGATGGGCATCTGACCGCCTTCAAACCAGCTTCGATGTTTGGCGCCGCCGCGGGAGAATTGTCCCTTGTGGCCTCGAGTGGAAGTTTTTCCATGTACTCCACCGCGTCCGATTCGTTTGCGGTTCTTGGTGGAACCTTCAGCATATTTTAAATTTGATAAACTCATTTTCGCCTCAATTAGCTCTTATTCCTCATCGGATTGACAGATGCGATACTTTTATGCTTCCTCGACTTCAACGAGATGGGACACTCTGTTGATCATCCCGCGAATCACCGCTGTATCGGCATGCACTACCGTCTGATGCAGCTTGCGCAAACCCAAGGCGCGTACGGTATCCTTCTGATTCTGCAGTCGGCCGATGGTGCTGCGCTTCAAGGTGATTTTCAATTTTTTTAATTCTTTTTGCTTAGCCATTCTAACTTTTTCCTAACACAAAACGGTTATTCAGCCTTGACAGCCTTTGCTTTAGGCTCACTATTAAAGACCCTGATTAACGGCATTTCGCGTTTTCGGGAAATAGTGGCGCCGTCCATCATATTCATCAGAGCAGCCATTGTAGCCTTGACGACATTATGGGGATTAGAGGAACCACGAATTTTCGTCAGCACATCGGTAACTCCCGCTGCTTCCATGATGGCGCGAACGGGACCTCCCGCAATCACTCCGGTGCCCGGCGAGGCGGGTTTTAAAAAGACTCGACCGGCGCCGAACTTGCCTTCGATCTCGTGCGAAATAGTACCATTGAGTACCGGCACGCGCACCAAATTCTTTTTGGCAGCATCAACACCTTTGGCAATGCAGTCAGGAGCTTCATTCGCCTTGCCCAGACCGATTCCGACCGTACCTTTTCCGTCACCAACAACGACAATAGCGTTGAAACTGAAACGGCGTCCGCCTTTAACAACTTTGGCCACGCGATTCAGGTGAACAACTTTTTCCGTTAATTCAAGCTCGTTTGGATTGATTTTGTCCGCACGTTTATTAGCCATTTGACACCTTTATTCCCTATTTGAAATATACAGTTCGATTAGAAATTCAAACCACCTTCGCGGGCGCCGTCTGCAAAGGCTTTGACGCGTCCGTGATATAGATATCCAGCGCGATCAAAAACCACCTTTTCAATATTTTTTTCTTTTGCAGCCTTCCCAAGAAGTTTGCCGGCAAGCTTGGCTTTTTC
>RPQV01000453.1 GCA_003818595.1 Calditrichota bacterium | reverse complement strand
TGTCTTTGAACCCAAAGAATTTCTGTTCGATTGGCGTATCATTAACCCCGGCAATTCCTGCGTCGAGGTCGAATTTTCGCCGAATCGGAATGATATGAAGAAAATTACGTTCACCATGAAGGATGTCGTTCCGCTGGAGACCGAAGAGCTCATGCCGCCGGAGAACGGCCTGAAAACCACGCTCAGACTTTACCCGACTTTTTCCCGCTCTTACGCTTACTCGACAACGGCATTTGGCTATAATCTGTTTACCTTTTCCGTCCGGCCTTTTGCTACAGGTCTTGCAACCTATCGCTTTTATGAAGACAAGTACTGGCGGGAGCTTGCTGAAGAGTGGGGAGAGTTCTGGAATGTGTACAGCAAGGACAGCAAATTCATTCCGGATATCATCGCCAAGGTAGTTATCGCTCAAGACAGCAAGCAGCAAAAAATGAAAAAACTCTATACTTATGTCCAGGAGAATTTTACAAATCATGACCTCGTCGACGATGAGGAGGAGAAAAAGAATTTTACCATCCCCGAAAAAATCGATGATCTGATTGATGAGCGTTATGGGAATTCCTGGCTGATCAATGGTCTCTATGCAATGCTGTTACGTGGAATCGACATCCCGGCCACACCGGTTTATCTGGATGACAGAGATGAAGTGGTATTCAATGAGCAAAACTTCAAGCGGAACTTTGCGAGATCCGTGGTCATGGCGGATACTGCCAATCATAAATTTGTCTACCTTTCTCCGGCTTTAGCTTATTTGCCTTTTGGGCAGGTGCCGTGGTATTTACAGAATGTCGTCGGAGTTGCCGCAGATTACCGGCCGAATAACCGCAGTATGACCAGCGAATATCTGGTCAGAACAAGTCGGGATAAGAGTTCGATCGTCAATATCGACTTGATCGACGCCACGATTGTCATCAATGCCGACAACAGCGCTGATGTTGAGGTGCTGAACTCGTTCAAGGGACAGCAGAATTGGATATTCAAGAGCTCAAATCGCCATAATTCCGATGACGAGATCAAGAAAACTGTGGCGGATAAATATGATAAAAAATATAAAGGCGCCAAGATTGTCTCCTTCATCGTCGATAACCGTGACTCGACCGACGCATTCTCGGCTCTGCGCTATAACATCCATATACCGGATTTCGCTGTCGCCATCGGCAAAAGAATCGCCTTCAAACCCTGCTTTTTAGATCCGCCGATAGAAAAACTTGCCGCTGTTGAAAAAAGAAAATATCCCGTCTGCTTTGACTATCCTCATCAGCAGATATGCACCATAAAGATCATTCCGCCGGAAGGATATCAATTAGAGTTTACTCCGGCTGACATCAATATCGTGACCAGCCAAAGTTCATTCCTGGCGCAGGTGATTCATTCCGGACGTGAAATTACCTATAAAGATATCTTTAAAGTTGATGAAATCGAGATCCATCCTCTTCATTTTGACAACATCAAAAAAGTGGCGGATGCGGTGCAGAACAGCTATTCTCAAGAGTTAATGCTCGCTGCCGCGAACTGAAATGCGTATAACATTGGGAAAATGCGTCTATTCGCATCATTCAAATTGAGGAAGACACATGAGCACTGCGGCCAAGATGAATCGGTTGATCGTGGCATTTTTCATCAGTCTGTCGACGTTAAGTGGAGCTGTCCGACTCCCTGCCTGGGTGCAGGAAGCTCAGCAGCATGTCCAGACATCTTACGATGATCGTGTCCCGTTCGTCGTTCTGCTCTATCAAACTGACGCAGAAGTGAAGCGGAATGGCTCTCTATATTGCCTTCATCGCAGGGTCATGAAAATTTTGGATGAAAGAGCTCTTTACCTCGCCCTGCATACGATTCACTACCGCGAGGGCGATAAACTTGCCAATGTGAACGTTTATAATGTCTTTCCTGACGGTACTGTCGAAAAATTTGACCCGGCAGACATCGTCGAAAGCACCATTTTGCGCGATGCCGCCTATTCTGATGAAAAACAGGCACTCATTGCTTTGGAACATGTCAAAGTCGGTCATCTGCTCGCTTTTGAATACAGCATCGAGTCAAAACCCCTCATCAATTGCGTCGAATTCGCGTTTCAGCCTTTTCCCATGCCGGTGGTTTTATCCAGGTTCAGAATTACCGTGCCTTCCGGATGGAGGTTCAGTCATATTATTCCGCACCATTCTGAATGGGTGAATTCAAAGGTCACCGACCTGACCGGAGATTGGTCCTGCGAAAATTTGCCCTTTGTTGACGATGAACTCTTTTTTCCTCCCCTGCATCTGGCTTTCCCTTTGATCTATGTTCGTTTTCAATCGCCGCAGCCCTCTCATGCGAACGCCGACACCTGGGAAGATTTCAGCGATTGGGTGAGATCCCTCTGGACCGACAAAATGACGGCAGATCCCTCCATTTCCTCTCAAACCGCTGTTTTTATGGCGTCTTCCTCGCCTGCCGAGGCGCTTTTCAGGATCGCTGACTTTGTTCAGAACAGCATCCGTTACGAGCTCATCCTCATCGACATGGGGCGATTCGCGCCCGCCTCAGCCTCCAAAACCTTTGCCAATCGCTATGGCGACTGCAAGGCCAAAACTGCGCTGGCGGTCGCCATGTTTGCAACGCTGGGACTTGAAGCCTATCCTGTTCTCGTCTGTACCAAAGAGAACGGCAGCGTCTATCCGGAAATGCCTTTTTCCTATTTTAACCATGTGGTTACCGCTGTCCGCCTTACGCCCGAGCTTCTAAAAGATGATAAAATCGCCAAGAGTCCAGGCCAAGTCGACCATCTCTTGATTTTTGACCCGACAGCGGGCAAAATGCCTATTGGCCAGATACCGTTGTCGCTGCAGAACACGCTTGGACTTGTCATTGAGCCTGACACCAGTTATTTCCTGCACTTGCCGGCCCACCCCCTCTCTCTGGAAACCTCATCCCGTACCATTGATGTCAAAATCATGTCCAGCGGAGATGTTGAGGTCGAATACCGATATTCGGCCAAGGGCGGACGGGCATTTTCGGATCGAGTGTTCTGGTCAGATATCGAGCCGGATGACCGCATCAAAACGTTCCTGCATGCGTTGGAAGAGCGGTTTTACAGCCCGGCTATTGACCGCTTTCAAATTGACGGCCTGGGCGCCTATGATGATCATTATTTGCTGAAAGGCAGTTTTCGTGCGCGCAGTTATTGCAGAAAAAGCAACGAGCTGTTGATGTTTGAGCCTAATTTATATGCTGCGGAAACAAAGAAAATAAAGATTGAAGAAAACCGGCGCATCGACATTTATTGGGGAGAGCGGTTCGCTCATACTGACACCATTCGCTTCAACCTGCCTCCAAACTATATCATTAATGAACTGCCTGACGGACAAACACTGGAACTGGAAGCGCTTTTGTACCAGACAGAATATCAACTGCATGAGAATACTCTGACGTTTATCCGCCGCTATGCCAGAGAATTTGAATCTTTGTCTCCGGCATACTGCCCGCAGGTCAACCAATTTCTCGCTCAACTCTATGAGTCTGATCGTGCACAGGTGGTACTCAAGCACATCGATCGGCCGGAATGAACATTCATTATTGCGGAGATCAATTTTACTACAGAAGCGTTTCCTGCATGAAACCAGCAGAAATCAGGGCAATTGGCGGTCGGTCAATTTGTACTGACTTTCAGCGGATCAATTTCATCTTTTCCCTGTGCTGCATCAAGCTGTGCCTGGTTTGTATAAACATCACTCCTTAATGCCTCCCATCAAAATACCCTGTATATAATATTTCTGCAGCACCATAAACAGCACCAGAATGGGGAGAATGATGATCACGGATCCGGCCATCATCAATTCCGGGTCAGGGGCGTGCTCGCCCATGAGATTCGCAAATACTACCGGCAGCGTGAACATCTCCTGCTTGTTCAACACGATGAGCGGCCAAAGGAAATCATTCCACGGACACATAAAAGTAAACAGTGCACAGGTCACCAAAATTGGCATCGCCAAAGGCATGATGATGGTCCA
>RPQV01000452.1 GCA_003818595.1 Calditrichota bacterium | reverse complement strand
GAACAAATCTTTTTTGACATCGGACCATTTGAGCGTGATTATCCCGACTCGGGTCTCGATTTCGTAAGGCTTGGAAATGAGATCGCCAAATTCGGCGTCTTTGCCGAAATAAAGTCGGATCTGATCTTCCAATTCTTTCTTTTTGTCCTTGGACGGATCAAATTGAATGACCTTTTTCAGCACTTCGAGCGCATGCACGCCATATTTTTGAAAATGATCGTAACAAATCTGATCCACCTGCTCCAATCCTGCGCCTCCGCCATGCCGCACCAGAGCGTTGGTTTTGGCCATTACCGATTTCCACGCTTCGATCACAAATCGCATGCGCGGAGCGACATACAATTCATAGTTGCGGTCCTTGTTCAGATAAGCTTTCATATAGTTGCCCGTCGCATAGGGGAATAATCTTCCGAGGTGCAGCGTCGGGGCGCAGCGAAACGGCAGCAGATAAAAGAGACTAAAGAGAAAGAAATACCAGATAAAAGTAAAAGCGATCTTGCCCCACACCGTCGAATTGCTGTAGGTGTCGTTGGTGCGGCCGAACACGCTGGAAAGAATTTCCGCGATCGGAAAGAACAAGGGGAATTTGTAGGATTTCTTACGTTGATTCTCTTCTTCATCCATTTGCGCCAGGATTTCCGGCTTGCCGCCGACCGCCCATGCGGTATCGGACTGAATGATCGCGCCACCCGGTCGTACACCTTCGATGCGGACATAATAGCGCGGTCCAACCTTGTTGCCGGCAAACAGAACGGTATCGACGCCGGCAATGCGCAGCTCGCGCGTTTTTTCCCTGTTTCTAAAGGTGCTGTCGTCCTGGCACAAATAGACTCGATATTCCGACAACTCGCTGATATCCGCCAATTGGAGATCGTCGTCATTTTGTACGGTATACAGCTCCCAGGTGACGACAAAATCATTTTCCAAAGGACGCCCGTACCAGTTTTTTTGCACGGTCTCGGGTATTTTTATGTTCGAAACATGGAGTTTGTATTCCTGCGCCCAGACAACCGTACTGAACAACAAGATCATGAATGCCCAATAAAACGATATCATCCGAGTGAAGCGTTCAGCTTTCACGAAAGCCTCCATCAAAAAATGCAGTTGAAATTTTGATCACTGTTATAATATACAAAAAAACAAAGACTCTTTCTACTTTTCTTCGGTCAGGTGGCGCCGCAGCCGCTCGTTCGCTTCGAGCAGTCGGGAGGAAAAGGGATAGAACCGACCAACCTTGGCAAAAGCCTCAGCGGCAGCCGCACTTTCCCCTAAAGCCGCATAACATTCGCCCTGCAGAAATTGGGCGTCATCAGCCATGTTGTTGATTTTGCGCCCCCGATCATCTTGATAACCGGGATAGCGCGGATAATCCGGATGCAGATTGCGATAATAACGACGGGTGATCACCTCAAAGGTGTCTGCCGCCGCCCGATAATTCTGCAGCGCCATCAGCGATTCTCCCAAACCCAGCAATGATAAGGCGCTCATGCTCTGAGGCGCATTGTCATCGGTCTGCACCACCCGCCGAAAATGGGCAATCGCCGCTTCCCATTTCTGTTGGAATTTGTTGCTGACCGCCAGTAAATAATCCCGGCGCACCGAAGGCGACTTGACCGCGCTCAGCACGGTGTCTGCCGCCGTCTGATATTGCGCCAGCATGATGAGCGATTCACCATAGTTCATCAGCTCGGTATCCGTCAGTTCCGCCGCGTTTTTCACGAACGCTTTCTCATATTCAAACACGGCTTTCTGCGCCAGGTTCTGGGCTGCCGCGCTGTTATCATTCTTCAATTCGGTCTTGGCATGCATGAAATATTCATTCGCCAGCTTTAATCCGCCGATGAGCGCATAGTAACGCACCACATTGGTGGTGTCGTAGACGCTGCCCAACGCCTCCGCTGAAGCGGCGATGCGATCATTCGGGTAGCGCGAGATCACCTGCAGGTGATTGATTTTTTTCCGCTGTGCGGTTTCTTCTGACTCTGCTCGGCCGGCGAAATACTCTTTGTCGTATGGCTGACCGAAATCAACGGTTAAAAAGAGGCGTAAATCATTTTCAAGCCCTTGATCCGGCTTGAACGCATAGGCAACGTCGATGTGCAGCGCCGCATTGGTGATATAATCCAGCTTTAATCCGCCGCCGATGGTGAACGCCTGGGCGCGCGAGTTCCAGCCGCTGCGCAGTCGCGGATGCATGGACGGGAAGGGGGGAGGCGTCACCGCTTCAGCGCCGATAAAGTGTCCCAAATTGCGGCCGCGAAAATATTCCTGATCGTAGACGAGATTGAAGCGCCAGGTCGAAACGTCGAAGTGATAGCTCGCGCCCCAGCGCAGGACAAAGGGATAGCGGTCTTTTTCACCGCCTTCAAAGCCGATCTGCGGCGGCAGTAGATTCTGCAGCGAAAGGCCGATCTGCAGCGGCATCACCCGGCGCAGGGAGAACAACTCGTTCAGGGCGCCGCGGCGAAAAATCGGCAGCGTCATCGGCCTGAAGGTCATGCCGACGTCGGCGCCGAATCCCCAGCCCTGTTCTGCGGTGTAGCCCGGAAAACCCTGATTGATCAGTTTCAGATTGAGTCCATAGTTCAAAATCCCCCAGCTGCCGACCCATTCGCGCGCGCCGGCGAGAATAAACGCCTGTTCATAAATATCAAAATTGCCCAGATGAATGTTGTCCCAGTCCCGCTCTTCGAAATCGGACATGGATAAATTCACCCAGGCGATGCCCAGCCCATTCTCCGGACCGATGAGGGTGCGAGGCAAGGCCAGAGCGAGAAAACTATAGCGCGAGTCGATGTAGAGATTGGAATACATCGAGGTGAACTGTTTGCGCTCGACGTTCATCAATCCTGCCGGATTCCAGTAGATAGTGCTCGCGTCATCCGCCAAACCGGTAAAGGCGTGCCCCATGCCCAAAGCCCGCGGCCCGACGCCATAACGCAGAAATTCGCCCGGCTGACCGGCGTTTCCGCCTTGGGCGTCGGCAACGCCGGGAATCACGCAGACCATCGTGCAGATCATGAAGAGAAAATTCGACCATTTTTTCTGCATAGTGCGACACTCGCTGTTTGAGGCAAAGAAGGTGAACACTCTGACGTTATGTTTTCTGCACTGTGAAACAGAGCGATTCATAAATCTTGTCATATGCTTTGCTGCCTGTACTTGACCTAAAGGGTTGTTGATCACTGCGGTTTTTTCAAAACGGCAATCTTACGGATGTACTGTTCTCCGGTCTTGTCGGCGCGGATGATGCAGATATATCCGCCATTGGCGACGGTGACATTCTCACCGTTCTTTCCGTCCCACATCAGGTTCGGATGGTCATTGAGGCCTTTGAAGCCCTGGGCCTCCTTCGAACAGACCAGGTTGCCAAAGGCATCGAGAATCGTTATTTTGACCGGCGAATCATCGGTGAGATAAAACATTAGCTGCGTGTGGTTCAACCGGGAATCCTGACTGGTAGGATCAAAAGGATTGGGATAATTGGATAATTCCACCGGATTCAGCCGCAGATGGATACAATTGTCGAACCGTTTGGGGTGGCTGAAAGAGGGCGGACGCTTTTCCTGCAATACTTTCTGCAGCTTTTCCGGCCGGTTCTGGTCCACATCCGCTTTATCGACAAGCCAGGCGCACAGCTGTCGCGCGCCGATCTTGGACATCAGGGTGATGGAGACCTGTCGAGATTCGCCTTCGATGGGCTGATAGTGAAAAGCGGTGTCCGCCGGATTGACGCTGTTGCCGAGGAAATATTCGCCGATGAGAATGCCGGCCAACTCTCCCGGCGCTTCGTCACTACCGGAAAAGGACAGGGTATAGAGAGAATCCGAGACGACCTCTTCGCCATTCAAAGAGCCGCTCTCAGGCGCAAGGGTGTCGTAAATGATCTGATATGATGTGGTATCCCATAATCCCGCTTTGTTTTTCACTTCGGCGAATAAAGTCAGCCATTGCAGTTCCGCCAGGGTGTTCGGCAGAGGCATGTTGCGCAGAT
>RPQV01000451.1 GCA_003818595.1 Calditrichota bacterium | reverse complement strand
TGAGGCGAAATTTTTCCAGTAGTTCCTGAGCTCTTTTTATCGGCTGGTGCGCCAACATCATGCAGATTTCCTCCAATTCCTCAACTTGGGTCTCTGGAGAAAACAATCGGCGTTCGTAATACTGGTAATCGGCCTCGGAAAATTTTCGGTTGAATTGGTTATTTATATCCATGATTGATTCATTCCTCTCTCCTGCACAAAAGCCCTTTTGTTTTCAGCGCTCCTCCGCCGGTGGATACTATTTTTGTAAAACAAGCTTGTGCGTCAAACTATGCCCCAAGGCCTCCAGATGGACAAAATAGAGGCCGGAAGGGAGATTTTCAGCATCCCAACGAAGCCTGTACTCTCCAGATTCCATATGTTTCGCCGCCAGAACTTGTACCGCTCTGCCGCGAAGATCAAAAATGGTCACGACGGTATAGGCAGGCTTGGCGAGTGAAAAACTTATGGTTGTTACTGCATTGAACGGATTGGGATAATTGGAATTCAACGAAAAGTGTGAAAGGGCGTTTTCCGGCGATCTTGGAACCTCGACAACCTGATTCGCAGTTCCGGGTGTTCCATGATTGAGATTAATTCCCCAGGAGCTGCCTAACGAGTTATCAAGTTGAGGCGAAGCCAAAGCGATGGTTGCTGCTTCTCCTGCAGGTTTATCCGGCCAGGGTGATGAGGTTGAATAGCGAACTTCATCCACCAGCCGATTTTGATCATCATAAAGCTGTATCACATCCTTTTTATCGAGTGCAAACAGGAAATCGCCGATGATTTGGGGCGTCAAATGATAATATGCGCTGAATGATGCTTTATTCTGCACAGCGACCAAAAAAGTTTGAGGGGGAAGTACCGCATTTTTCGGGAAAATAAATTGAGAGGCCGGATCAGAATCGACCAATCTCCAGTTGCTCACGTCGACAGGAGAATCGCCCTGATTATAAAATTCAATCCAATCACCGCACCCCCATGCGTCGCCGGGCAAATTCATGATTTCATTGATGACGATGTGATCCTGCAGCGGCATAAATATCGGCGTCAGCACCATTCCTTGCCGTGGGAAGAGGAGCAGCTCCTGATTTGACGGCAGACTGGGGTCACTCCAGTGAGAGAAAAGAAATCCGGCAGCTGGAACGGCCAAGACGCGGATCGGCACATCCGGATAATACCAGGCAGTTAAAGGTGTTTCCTCCAACATCACCGTATTGACAACCAACTTTCCCTGTCCTGACGGAGCATTTAGGGTGAGCGAAACGGGTGGCTGCAGCTTAAAAAAATTTCGCATTTGAAGGCGAACTGAATCAGGAATTTCAGTGAGAAAGGATCGCACAAAATCGACATTATCCTGCCAGTCATAAGGATTCGGCATCCATCTCTTCGCGTCGCGATCGATTTCCGGCGCCAGCACCTGCGCTATTGAATCCACGACAGCGACAGAATGGTCGGATGAAAAGGTGGTGTTGAGTAAATCCATCAACCGATTGATGAAAAAAGCGCGATAATCCGCGTTTTCAAGCATTTTTTGGGCAATGAAATAAATCCAATATTCATTATTGGGACGCTCATAATAATTAAAGCCGTTCCACGAAAGATCGCTCAGTGCTCTGTCCATATCCCACACCGCCAATCGCCATTTGGCATCCGCTCGGCGTTCGCGTACAAAAAAAGTTCCATACACCCAGCTGCGGTACTGCACCGCGTGCGCCAGCGCCAGCAGCGTGGTAAATCCATCCACATCAAATCGCTGCGAAAGTTGAGCGAACGCAGCATTGTTTTCGAATGATTGATTACGTATAAAAGAAAGCAGATCGCGCCATTCGAGATCATCTCCCTGATCTATTTCCCATGCTTCACGCCCCCAACGCAGCCGAATGATGTCGGTATCCTGCATATCGAGATAATTCTCAAAAAAGAGAGGATTGATGTCTTCGCGCAGGTCATATATTCCCCAAAACTGCTGATTCAAATAGAGAACTACATAGCGGCTGTGGGAGATCGGCTGTTCCAGTTGACGATAGAGTTCCGTGATCACCGGATCGCGCAACAATGTTCCTCTTGTTTTCTGCAGGTCGTCATCGTATCCCGCGCGTAAGATCAGGTTGGAGAAGGAGTGAATTTCCGTGTTTGCAAACAACGGATAATCCAATTGATTCTGTCCATATCCGTCGCGGAAATAGAGGCGAAAGGACTTTTTATCCATGACCCGTCCGGAGTTGCCCTGAAGCCGAATGCCGGCAGGTATTTCAAAGCCGGAATAGTCATCTTCAAAAAAGAAGATATGACATTCGCGTTCCCATTCACGACCGCTCTCAGTGGGATTGACATAAATTCCTCTCTCTTCATCGAATAGATCATCCGGATCTATCACCACTGAGATGATCGGCAGATAGTGGAAGGGGCGGATAAAATAGGCAGCCGAAACCACAGAACTCGGTTGATAATTCTCCGCATAAACGCGCGCGCGGATGACGCAGGTCGAATCCAGAGGCAAGGGAGAGGTATAAACGAATGTATTCGCTCCGATGCTGTCCGGGTGAGGGATGGAACCATCTCCTGTATAAATGATATGAGAATTTTCCATACTGGACGTGAGGCTCAGCATTCTGGGGGACGGATAGACGCCGGCCTTGAGGGAGAATTGCGGCGGCAGAGCCGGACCCAGGGTGTTGTCCGGGTTATGGCTTCCAGGCGTCGGCTCGGTAAACTGAATCCATTGGGAGAACCCGTCGGGCGAGCGGCCGAAAGAGATGTCAGGCTGTTGTTCGGCAAAGGTAACGCTGTCGACTACGGTGGCCCCGTCTGGTTTAACCAGGGCAAGCCATTCGCCGGCGCGGTTGAGTTTAAAAGAGGTATGATTCGCGCCTTGCGCGGTCTGTTCATCTGCCCACACCAGAACAAATCCATTGGCCGGTGCGATGACTCGATCCGTCGTCCCTGGGAAACGCCACTTTTTCAGCTCCAAAGGATCATCGGTCAGAAAGTAATTTGACAAATCGATATCAGTAGACCCAAGGTTGTAAAGTTCGAGCCAATCATCATATTCGCCAAATTCATCCGGGGCTGTATGGGTATTTGATGCCATGATCTCATTGAGAACAACCTGGGTCTCACCATTGCCGAGCATTGAGATCCATAGTAGTGTTAATAAGACGAAAAGGCGTTTCATATCATTCCTAAAATATATTAGTCAAAAGAAAGGCCAGAGTATTAGTCTCTGCAGTCATTAACGACATTGTCAACAAACGCTGTTGAGCGGATTTTGTTTCGACAATAACTGCTGTCATCTGGCATTCACCTTTTCCGGGAAATAATCGAAAGGGAGCATATCCGCCACCCTATGTTCCCCCCAAAATCCGCCGATCTGCAATGCTTCTGGGGGATAGGTGTTTCCATACTCATCAAATTTAACATATTGATAGACGCCGGGAGCAATTCGTTCGATGCAAAAAGCGCCCTGTTCGTCGGCCGCATCGCCCCATGTGGTATTGGCGAGAAATACATTGGTGAACGGAAGGGGTTGTTGATTGTCGGCGTCGCAAATTTTCCCGCAGATGCTGCCGTATACTGCGGCAGAAAGGCGAGTCTGAGCAAAAAGGAATAAAAGTACGAGAGAAACAAGTTTATAAAACTTTTGACACATTGCCTGTACAAAACCTGATTTTATGTATTCATTGCCAGGACAATAGCTGACAGAAACCATCTAAATCTAATGATCGGATTGAGCAATCGTTTTTCGCGGGAAGGGAAAATCCCGGCGATGATCGGTCAATCATCGCCGGAAGTCTTTATTGTTGATAATACTTGAGCGCTTCGGGCATTAATTGCTGGAGTTTGTTGATTCTTGTCTGATCTGACGGGTGGGTGCTTAAAAATTCCGGAGGGGCTTGTCCGCCCTTGAGCGAAGACATCCGTTGCCAAAATGGTACAGCAGCGCGGGGATCATAACCGGCCATCGCCATGAAAATCAGACCCAGCTGATCGGCTTCACTTTCGTGAAGACGACTATA
>RPQV01000450.1 GCA_003818595.1 Calditrichota bacterium | reverse complement strand
GTTTCTCCAAATGATAATAATCACGCAATGCCGCCACCATTTTAGCATGTATGCCGGTGACTGCCGTAGCGCCGAAATCTACCGGGATTTTATCCGGCTGTTGATGGGAAAGGGCGCATAAAACCCGTTCTCTCGAGGTCATTGTTGACTCCTTTTCATATCTTTCTGAGTGTCAAATCGGCAAAGAAATCGTAATGAATGCAACTTTTTCCAGTATTTGGTTGAGTACTTACATCAGACCGGAGAGGTTGGCGCCGATCTGAACTTAAATAAAGCAGGATCTGAACTCATTCACAAAAGACGGCTGACTCAAAGTTGGGCCAATGGCGACCAGCTCGGTTGGGCCAGAATAATCCATTAATGGGATTATTCTGGTTTCCCCAAAGCAAAACTGGAGCGAAACCGCGCTCCCATCAGCGAGCTGAACAAATCCTTTCAACCGATACAATTCTGATCCTTGAGATGACAAAAAGTGTTGCAACCGTGAGCCTGAAATCCGATGCGTGGTTTTGACAACAGCTGTCTGCATCGACGGTCGAGTCTGCATCACGGCGTCCGCTTGAGCGACGATAGATTGATTATTGCAGCAGTTGGGCGTCGAAAAATCCAGGTTAAGATCGACATCACAAAACATCGAACAGGTCAGTCGGGCGGCAGGATTCAGCTGCTCAATCCGATCTTTAACGGCATACAGGGTCTGCTCATTTACGCGATCAATTTTATTGATGATGATCTCATCAGCAACGCGTATCTGGTGGCGTATGCAGTGATTGACCGGCTCGAGCAGCAGAAAAGTGGAGGCATCGATAATACACCAGGTCTTATCCAGAAATAGACGGGACTGAAGTTCCGCTGCCGAGAATAATTCCGCGATACCCAGGGGATCCGCCAATCCGGTTGCTTCAAGAAGAACGGCATCGGGATGGTATTCATCAACAAAGTTGCACAGCGAATCCTTGAAAGAGCTGATGAGACAGACACAAAATACCGAGCCGCGATTGATTTCTAAAAGCTCGAAAGTCACCCCGCTTTGCCGCAACTGGCGCCCGTCAATATTAAGCGGGCCAAATTCATTCTGTATCAATCCCAGCCGCCACGCCGAAGCGTAACGTTCTAAAAATCGGCTGACAAAGGTGGTTTTGCCGCTTCCGAGGAATCCAGTGACCAGATATAAGGGCATGTTCATCAAACAATTTCCTTGATCCACTCTTTAATCGCAGCAATAGCGGGCATATTGCCTTCTGATTTCACTTTGTAGGCGACCAGGACGACTGCGGGCGTGAATACCACCCCGTACTTGATGATCTCAGATTCATCGTAAATTTTTTGTACATCGACAGTAGCTCCCAACTCCCTCATCGCCTGCTGGATGACGGTTTCGACCTCATTGCATTCCTGCAGGTTCTTGCCGAAAACCATCAAATATCCCTTTTGCGATCTAATTCGATAACGCAACTTTTCAAAAATCCGTCTTTGAATGGCCGCGATCAGTTCTTCTTTGGGTGGAATACGCGAGACAAAGGTTATTTTGCCATCGATACAGATGGTGGGAATGTTCTTGACCATCAGCGACGTCATGAACTGGATGGAGTCCGAATGTTTGATTTTATGCTCCCGCCACTCGACGATATCTTTGAATTGCGGGGCAACGGCTTTGACGGACTCGACCATGTATTGGCAAGGGGCACAGGCTTCAGAATCGAGGGTGATGATATCCACAATGACGCGATCAGTTTTTCCATACTCGCTCATATCCCAAACCTGTTTGTTGCTGTCCACTTGTTCCAATGTCTTGGCAACCTGACGTTGATAGGGATCGTGCACCAGTTCTGTTGCCGCCTGCAGGTTTGCAACAGGCGTGGCATAGGGCAGATCACAACCCGGAGCAAGAATGAATCCACGAGAACCACCAAGATCGAGAGTTTCCAGTACATGCCGACGCGCATCATTTTCACTACCCAACAGCAGGACGATGGTCAACTGCAGATTGCCGCCAAAGCTGACGCCTTTTTGCAGGCTGATGTCGCGTACGAAATTGAGCGGGATATTTTCATCCACTGAAATATTATCCGGTTGACATTCGCACATGGCCTCGACATTTTGCTGAGCATGACCACAAACAAAAAATGAACTCAATATTTGACGCGCCCGTACAAAAGAGAAAATTTCCGCTGCCGGCCGACTGACAAATTGTCGGAACTGATCAGGACCGATTTGACTGGTCATTGGATCGACCAATGCGATCACATCGGCGCCGATGTCGCTGTAAAATTCAGCCATGCGGATCCCAACATCCCGAGTGAAGCCGAACAATTCTTTCACATATTCCGGTTCGACCATCATTTTAATGAATATTTCGGTACCGAGCAAGTGTAGGGCAAGTGTAAAGGGGCCGGTGATCAATCCATACAGTGCAAGATCCGGATATTTCTGTCGCAGGAGCGTTGCGGTTTCCTTCAGTATAGGCAATCTTCCATCGGTGAAACTGGGGAGCGACAGCTCTGCGATCGTTTTCCCCTCAGCCAGAGGATGAGATACCACGGCCGGTGGATTTTCATCCGCCCATTCCAGGCGACAACCGAGAATTTCAGCTTCGATCTGCAGATCAAAAGCGATGGGAATGCCGTCCGGTTGATAGAGAGAGATGGCCTTCTCCAGACCTGCTGTCATGTGAACCGAAGATTGCAAATATTCGCGAGCGCTGATCCCCAGTAAGGAAGCGCCATGCACGCCAACAAACGGCACCCAGGGAACCTGATCAGTGGGCTGCAGCCGCATGGCATTTTTAATTCGTTCGATACCGGTCATGGACAACCTCGATGAGCGTAAGACCAGGCGATAGGATATCAGGATATGTTGTTTTTAATCAAATGGACAGTTCAGCCGGAGGATGAGCACATGGCCCATTCGGCAGCCAAAGCGATCAATCGTTTGCTGATTGTCATTGGTGGGTATTGTAAAAAGATTTTTGGACAGAAACAACAAAAATACGTGGGGAGGCTTGGAAAATATGAAATCCTGTCGGTGTGTGCACAGCCGACAGGATATTGTTCACACAACGCTATTCAGCTTTTTTAAGATAGATATCCCCGTTCGTCGTCTCCAAATGTATCGGATCGCCGCCGCCGTTGATCTCTCCTTTACTGTAGATCAGAACATCCTCACCCTCTTCAGGCTTGGTTTTGGTCAATGGGAAATCAGAGAAAATATCGTATCGCTCCAGTTTATAATTGCGCCGATTGGTATGGATGACGGCTGTGACCGTTGCCGGTAGTTTGGCAGGAATTGTCAGGGTGATTTTCCCGCCTGAGGTTCGGATATCCACAGCGTGTTTTTTACTGAAATCGGTGAGGGTTAATTCCACCTCCACATCGCCGCCGCTGGTTTTGCAGGTAGCGGATGCTCGGACATTTTCCAGGCGAATATCACCGCCGGAGGTATTGACACTGATCTTCTCATCAAAATCAAAGCCGCTGATATCTCCACCGGAAGTGCCGGCGCTGAGTTCACCCTTGATTTTTTCCAAGCGGATATTACCGCCGCTGGTATTCACCGAACAATGACCTTCGCATTCAATGACCTCGATGTCTCCACCGGAGGTATTCGCTGACACGGTCGCACGAGCGTGGTGTACCTGGATATCCCCACCGGATGTATTCAGATTCATATCGTTCGTTGATTCATCCAAAAAAATGTCACCGCCGGAAGTGTTAAAGTGGCCGCGGCCAAAGATCTGTCTGAGTGTAATATCACCACCTGACGTATTACCGTCGATCTCTCCGGAGACTTTAGTGAAACTCAAATCCCCGCC
Organism: Calditrichota bacterium; assembly: GCA_003818595.1. GTDB lineage: Bacteria > Zhuqueibacterota > Zhuqueibacteria > Residuimicrobiales > Krinioviventaceae > Fontimicrobium. The sequence continues at coordinate 188 of RPQV01000450.1, read as the reverse complement.
CGATGTTGACACATGTGTCCTCCCTGCGGTCTCGGCGATTTGGATATCACCACCCCGCGTTTTGAGTTCGATCTCTCCCTCCACGCCTGTCAGGTCAATATCGCCGCCAAAAGTGTCGATGCGGACATTAAACCGTTTAGGAAGAGAAATGGTCAGGCTATTGCTGACGCTCACGCCTTCACCACTCC
>RPQV01000449.1 GCA_003818595.1 Calditrichota bacterium | reverse complement strand
GACCTCGTACCAATACCCGCCCAGGCGATACCTCGTACCTGACGGCGTCCGCAAGCCGAGGAACAATGTGATTGTGGTGCGCGTCAGGCATTATATCGGCGCTGGCGGATTTATCCCGGATAAACCTTACGAGTTGACAGCAGGTGAACAAACCATTGATCTGCGAGGGTCTTGGCGCTGTCAACTCGGCGCAGTGATGGAACCGCTGCTGCCGCAAACGTTTATTCAGTGGAAACCGATGGGATTATTCAATGGTATGATCGCCCCACTCCTCGATTATGTCATAAAGGGCGTCATCTGGTATCAGGGCGAAGCCAATACCTCGAATCCGATGGAATACCGCGCCTTGTTTCCGGCGCTGATATCTGACTGGAGAGATAAATGGCGACTGGGAGATTTTCCCTTTTTGTACGTACAATTGGCCAATTATATGGCCCCAAGCCCCCGACCGATGGAAAGCAAGTGGGCAGAGTTGCGGCAAGCCCAATTAAAAACCCTTTCCATCCCCCATACGGCCATGGCTGTCGCCATTGATATTGGTGAATGGAATGATATCCATCCCCTGAACAAAAAGGATGTCGGCGAACGTCTGGCGCTCGCCGCCCGAAAAATTGCCTATGATGAACAGCTGGTTCATTCAGGCCCTATTTACAAATCCCGGAAAGTGAAAAAGAATAAAATCATCATCACCTTCACCCATACAGGCAGCGGATTAATCGCTCGCGGCGGCGGTGAGCTGAAAGGTTTCGCCATCGCCGGGACGGATAAAAAATTTGTCTGGGCTCAGGCAGAGATCGAGGGGGATCGGGTTGTGGTCTGGAACGACAGCATTCCTGAACCTTTCGTCGTCAAGTATGCCTGGGCAGATAATCCGCAAGATGCCAATTTGGTCAATCGGGAGGGTTTGCCGGCGTCGCCTTTTAGAACCGATGAGTAAAGGCAAAGCCGCCAATACATATTTTCGTTTATTTCCTTTGTATTTCCACTCCTTTGCACAGTCCCTGGATTCATGATTCTGAAAATTGAAAGGATTTTGCCATGGCTAAAACATCGAGCTTTTTTCTCCTATTGGCTGTTTTGATCGCGACCCGCGGCGATGCGCAATGGTCTCAGGAGGAACGCGATCGGATCAACAAATTGAATCAGGAAGATCATCAACTGATGATGCAGCTCCTGGGCTTGACCGAGATTCGACCCGGTCCTTCCGGAAATCCCCAGGCGCCCAATGCCGCCAATACGGACGAATCCAAAGCCACTCCCTACACGTCATTACCGGATCCGCTTTTATTCAATAACGGCACGCCCGTCAAAACGGCTGCTCAATGGGAAAAGCGCAAATTGGAGATTTTTGAAGATTTTGATCGGGAAATTTATGGGCGCGTGCCTCCTAATACGCCTGCGGTTGCCTGGGAGGTCGTCAGTGTCAAAGACACAATGAATGGCGATTTCTCCGTCAAAACCAGTCAGCTCATTGGACATGTTGATCATGCGGCCTATCCGGCGATAACCGTCGATATTGAGATGACGCTCACACTTCCGCAAAAAATCTCCAAGCCAGTGCCGGTCATCATGGAATTTGGTTGGAACTTTCCCATGAGATGGAGACCGCCGCAACAGGAGGGTCCGACTTGGCAGCAGCAGGTTTTAAATAAAGGATGGGGCTACGCTATTTTGGTTCCCACCAGCATTCAGGCTGATCATGGCGCCGGACTTTGCGAGGGAATTATTGGACTGGTGAATAAAGGGCAGCCTCGACGTCTTGATGATTGGGGCGCTTTGCGCGCTTGGGCATGGGGCGCGAGTCGAGCGATGGATTATTTTGCGACCAATCCTGACGTCGATGAGACGCGCATCGTGATTGAGGGACTGTCGCGCTACGGCAAAGCAGCCATCGTGACCTTGGCGTATGAGCCCCGGATTGCGATCGGACTTATTGGTTCATCCGGCGCCGGCGGCGCCAAAATACTTCGCCGACTCCTCGGCGAACAAGTCGAAAACCTGGCTGCTTCCGGAGAGTATCATTGGTTTGCGCCGAATTTTATTAAATATGCCGGGCCTTTGACGGCAATGGACTTGCCTGTGGATGCCCATCAATTGGTCGCCCTTTGTGCGCCGCGACCGGTATTCATCAGCGTCGGTTCGCCCGATGTGGAGGGACAATGGGTAGATGCTAAAGGCATGTTTTTGGCTGGTGTGCATGCCGGACCGGTTTATGAGCTTTTGGGCGCAAAGGGGTTGGCTACCGACATCTTTCCGCCGCAGGAGACATCATTGATTGACGGCGAAATCGCCTTCCGTCAACATGCCGGCGGCCACACCGTGGGGCCGAATTGGCCGACGTTTTTGCAGTTTGCTGAAAGGTACTTTCAATAAAGTGGGGGGGAAAGGTTTTAATTGAACACTGCAACCCGGTTATGTCACTGATTTTCGCGGTTGAATGGGTTCACGCAAAGACGCAAAGACGCAGAGAAATAATTTTGATTTTCAGTTCTTTATGTCTCCGTGTTTCCGTAGGAGTACCATCTTTGCGATCTTTGCGACTTTGCGTGAATCATGAAATCGCAAGATGCAGCACACTTGCCTCTTCCTTTATTCTTGCTTTTTGACGCTGTAAGAGATATATTCATGCTATTGCCTGCAAAGGCAGCAAAGACGAATGAACATGGATGGTGCATCCATATCATTCCAGCGGACGACCCGAAAATTCCAGACTTGACAATTCGACGACAAAGGCGAATCCTCCTCTGTGATTCCCATTGGATGAGACTGTCATCTGGTAGTCATCACAATTCCAAGGAAGGCAAAGTGGAACAGGTCCATCTACCGACTGGGGCAGGATATAAAAAGTGGCTCAAGACAGTTTATTTGATCAGCATCATCTATCTTTTTCTGTTCAGTATTTTTCTCTTGGGTCACGCTTTCAAACTTTTAGGCGCCGAGTTTGCAGAAAAACTGCTGATATCCACTTCTAATCCGTTTTTGGGATTATTCCTCGGCTTGACGGCCACCAGCATTGTGCAGAGTTCAGGCATGACCACCTCTACCATTATCGGTCTGGTCGCCGCCGGCGGTTTGACCACGCGCACGGCCATTCCCATGATCATGGGCGCTAACATCGGCACGACGGTGACCAATATTTTTGTTTCATTCGGCCACGCCACACGCCGTTCGGAGTTTAAGCGGGCTTTTTCAGCCGCTGTCATCCATGATTTTTTCAATATCCTTGCAGTTTGCGTCCTGTTTCCTCTGGAATTGAATTTTCATATGATCGAAAGATCGGCTCATTTTTTGGAAAAGCTTTTCGAAAACGCCGGAGGCCTCGCGCTGTTCAATCCATTGAAATACATCATCGATCCCGTCGTCCATGCGTTCAGCAGCCTTTTCATGAAACTGCCCTCCCCAGGCATCGTTCTCGGCATCATTGCGCTGGTGAGTCTTTTTGCCGCATTGGCTCAAATGGTGATCATCATCCGGTCGATGGTCATGGGGAAATTCGAAAAGTTCCTCGATCAATATCTTTTCCGCAATGATTTGAGTTCATTTTTACTGGGATTACTGCTCACCGCAACGGTTCACAGCAGCTCGGTCGCGACCTCTTTGATCGTTCCATTAGCCGGTGCGGGAATGCTGACATTGCCCCAGGTATATCCCTATACACTGGGCGCCAATATCGGCACAACGTTCACGGCCATCATTGCAGCCTTGGCAACAGGAAACAGCATCGCCGTCACCACGGCCTTTTGCCATACATTGTTTAATACCTTCGGCATCTGCATCTTTTATCCGTTGCGGATTGTGCCGATCACCTTAGCCTCCAGAATTGGAGAATATATCGGTAAGGCTAATCGCAATGTATGGATTGTCATTGGCTGCTTTTTGACCATTTATATCATTCCTATTTTATTTTTTATACTCAGATGACGATTGGCGGCGTGGAGAGATCAACGTTTCATGACGTCTGTGTGCTGAGATCAGCGATTAAATAAAGTACAGCAGACAG
>RPQV01000448.1 GCA_003818595.1 Calditrichota bacterium | reverse complement strand
TGCCGATGATATCCTCATGGGCCAAGGCCAGATGTTCTTGGGGAACATGTATGCCCAACTTTTTATTCAGCCGATGTCGACCGACATCGCCCAATTCGTATCGTTTGGGATTGAAGAAAAGACGCTCGATGAGTTGTCGCGCGGTATCAGTATCCGGCGGTTCGCCGGAACGGAGTTGGCGATAAATGAGATCAAGGGCCTCTTCCTGGCTGTGGGTGGGATCTTTTTGAAGGGTATTGCTGATGATGTCATGGCCGTAAAAACGGTCCGATGGCAAAATTTCGAGGACATCCAGTCCAAGATTCAAGATGATGTCGATTTTGTCGTCACTGATTTCTGTATAACGATCCAAAATGACTTCGCCTGTCTCCAGGTCGATCAAATCGTCGACAACTCTGGATCCCATGTGCTCGGCCAAAGATTTACGCGAGATGTCAATCTTTTTAATAACATCGAATGCTTCCAGCACTTGACGATCGCTGGAATAACCGATTGCACGAAGCAGGGTGGTTGCCAGAAATTTTTTTCTTCGATCGATAAAGACGTTCATGAGGTCATAGATATCGGTGGTGAATTCGATCCATGATCCACGTAATGGAATGATTCGTGCAGAATAGAGTTTGGATCCATTGGGATGAACAATTTCATCGAAAAAGACACCGGGAGATCGGTGTAACTGACTGACGATGATGCGTTCAGCGCCGTTGATGATGAACGTTCCCCTTTCAGTCATATAGGGGATATTCCCGATATAGACCACCTGCTCTATTGAGTTGGCCAAGGGATTGTCTGCATCATACTCATCTTTGATTGAAAGACGGAGTTTGGCTTTGATGGAGACGGCGAATGTGGTGCCGCGTTCCTGGCATTCGACAACTGAATATTTAGGTGGTTCAACATAATATTCGATAAAATCCAGCTCGAAGTTTTCCCGGCTGTCCACAATCGGGAAAACGCTTTCAAATACGGCCTGAAGGCCCTGGTTTTTTCGTTCCAGGGGCAATAGGTTTGGCTGCAGAAACTCGTCAAATGACTTGAGTTGAACGTCCAGCAAATCGGGAAGTTCTGCAGCTGCGGGAATTTTCGAGAAAGATTTTCGAACTTTTTTTTGTTCGATTGCCAAAGATTTCACTCCCTTTCGAAGGTTTATAATACTTAAAAACCGAGCCAAAGATACTTTGGCTCGGCTTTTATTATCTATCAGCTGTTAGGCCTGATTATTTAACCTCTACTTGAGCACCGGCCTCTTCGAGTTTCGCCTTAACCTCTGCAGCTTCTTCCTTGGTGACGCCTTTTTTCAATTCATTCGGAGCGCCATCGACCAGATCTTTGGCTTCTTTCAAGCCCAAATTGGTCAGAGTGCGGACGACCTTGATGACATTGATTTTATTGGCGCCGGCCGATTTGAGGATTACGTCAAACTCGGTTTTTTCTTCCACTGGCTCGGCTGCGGCGGCCGCCGGAGCGCCGGGCATCGCTGCCATAGCCATTGGAGCAGCGGCAACAACGCCGAAGCGTTGTTCAAGCGCTTTGACCAGCTTGGACAGTTGCAGTACGGTCATGTCTTCAATACTTTTCAAGATTTTTTCAATCTTTGGATCGAGATTTTCAGCGGTTGCTGATGTTTCTTCTGTCATTACTTTTTCCTCGGGCATTTCAACCTCCCGTTAGCGTTAATTGTATAAAGCTTAATCTTCTTTTTTCTCTTTAATCGCATCTAAAACGTATACTAATTTGCTGAGCAGCGAATTTAATCCGCCCATCAGCCCGTAAAGCGGCGCCGAAATGCCGCCGACCACCTGAGCAATCAGTTGCTCACGTGACGGAAGGTCTTTGATGGCCTCTGCCTGCTTGGCATTGAGCATTTGACCTTCGACAATAGCGCCCTTAATTTCCGGCTTTCCCTTATCCTTGTGCTGTTTGAGAAAATCGTAAATGATGCGCACCGGGGCGACGGGATCCGCCTTGGCAACAGCCAACCCTGTCGGACCTGTCAAATACGGAATCATTGCATCCATTCCGACTTCTTTACAGGTGCGTATGGCAAGAGTGTTTTTGACAACCAAATAGGTCACGTCCGCCTTACGAAATTCCCGACGCAACTGGGTGATTTGTTCCACAGTCAAGCCGGTAAAATCAGTAAGGAAAACTCCTTTTGCCTGCTTCAGGTTCTCGCGAATCTCTTCGATTTTCTTTATTTTTTGTGCTTGAGGCATTGTCGTATATTCCTTCGCTAAATACGCTCAGTTATGCGGCTTCACTGATCGTGTTCTTATCAATTTTGACGCCGGGGCCCATCGTCGCCGACAGACTGATATTGCGGATATAGATACCTTTTGCAGTGGACGGCTTCAATCGATTGATGACTTCCATGAACGCCTGAATATTCTGTTTCAGCTGCAAGTCGGTAAAGGATTTTTTTCCAATCGCTGTATGAATGATTCCGCTTTTGTCGACGCGGAAATCAATTTTTCCGGCTTTAGAATCCTGAACCGCTTTGCCGACCTCGAACGTCACCGTTCCAACTTTGGGATTGGGCATGAGGCCACGAGGACCGAGAACGCGCCCCAACTTACCAACCATAGCCATCACGTCAGGGGTGGCGATCATCACATCAAAATCAAACCATCCACCCTGAATTTTTTCGATCATTTCTTCCGCACCGACAAAATCGGCACCTGCGTCCTTGGCCTCTTTCTCTTTATCACCTTTGGTGATGACACAGACGCGGACAACTTTCCCGGTACCAGCCGGTAAAATTACTGTGCCGCGAACCATCTGATCAGCTTTTCGCGGATCGACTCCGAGACGAACGCTGATTTCAATGGTCTCGTCGAACTTGGCAGTTGATGTTGCATGAACGAGAGCGATCGCTTCGTCCAGCGGATAGACTTTACCGCGTTCGACTTTGACGACAGATTCTTGATATCTTCTGCTACGTTTCATTCTTTCTCCGTTAACATTGCCTGCAGAGAGATCACCCCTCTACAATGATTCCCATGCTTCTTGCAGTCCCCTCGACCATACGCACTGCCATATCGATGTCGTTTGCATTCAAATCCGGCATTTTGGTTTCAGCAATTTCGCGGACTTGAGCTTTCGTTACTTTGCCTACTTTGGTGCGATTCGGCTCACCGGATGCTTTTTCCAAACCAGCCGCCTTTTTTAACAGAACTGCTGCAGGGGGGGTTTTGGTGATGAACGTAAACGTGCGGTCTTGATAAACAGTAATGATGACCGGAATAATCAGGCCTTGCTTATCTTGTGTTTTGGCGTTAAACGCCTTGCAGAACTCCATAATGTTCACACCATGCTGTCCCAAAGCCGGTCCGACCGGGGGCGAGGGCGTCGCGTGAGCAGCGGGAATTTGCAGTTTCACTTGTGCAACAACTTTTTTTGCCATGTTAGAATATCCTAAGATTCCAGTTCAACCTGTAGAAAGTCGAGTTCCACAGGAGTTGCGCGGCCGAAAATGCTGACCATCACCTTGACCTTACTTTTTTCCTCGTTGACACCTTCGACGAATCCGGTAAAATCAGTGAATGGTCCGTCGACGACTTTAATGGGGTCGCCGATACGGAACGGCACGCTTCCTCGACCTTTGCCGCCTTCCCGACCGATGATTCTCTCCGCTTCCTCTGTTTTTAAAGGAATCGGTTCATTTTTCCGACCGACAAAGTTGGTTACACCAGGGGTATTCAGTACCAGATGTCTGGTCTGCTTATCAAACGCCATATGGACAAGCATGTAACCCGGAAACATGATCCTGGTGCGACTGCGTTTTTTGCCGTCCTTCATCTCGGTGATATCCTCGGACGGGATGACAATCTTGTCAATCCGTTCCGAGAGGCCGGCATGCTTCGCCTCATTTTCCAAATATGCCTTCACTTTGTTCTCATGACCTGAGAGCACGTGTATGGCATACCATTTTATTTCCGATTGTTCCACGGGTGATCCTATGGTGTTTTCTGTTTTTTCAACCATTTAATAGACCAGCTGTAAGAGC
>RPQV01000447.1 GCA_003818595.1 Calditrichota bacterium | reverse complement strand
TGACGCCCATCAGCGGGTGATATGGAAAAATCCCCATGTCGCTTCGGTTCATCCCAAGCCATCCTTCCGGCCATTGCCTTTTCATATGCAAATCGGAGTGGGGGGCGGAGTGGGCAAGTATTTTCAGTCATATGAAAATCCCGGAGTATCTTTCTCCACCCAGCGGTATGTTCGGGAGGTTTCCACCGGAGTACAGTGGCATGGTCAAATTGCCTATGTGTGGCGACGTCAGTTTGCATTCGGGCTGAAATACCAAGGGCATCAATCAACAGCTTCATATTATGGCACCGCTCCTCTTTTAGGAGACAGTTCGGCAGAGCTGGAGGAGATCAATGATGCCTTTACTCTGCATTCCATATTGCTTCATTTTTCTTATTTGAGACGAGTTAAATCGCGGACCCTTTTTCATGTCGATGGCGGAGCGGGCCGCACGACGCTTTATGTTGACGGCGGATTTATGCCGCCGCCGACAACGTCTTTTCATACCCCTACGCTATGCCTGAGCGGCGCAACCGGGCTCGATTTTTTTGTCACCCCTCAGCTTGCTCTTGGATTTGAACTCTCTCTCTTTTGGGGCAATGTGTCATTGGAGGAGGTGAACGGAGTGCCGCTCTCTTTCGAGCAGAGCCTCAGCCGAATGGATATCAATATTGGAGTCAAGTACTATTTTTAAAATTGGTTTATGATTTAAAACCTCCATTCAGCGATGTACTGACCTTCCATACCGAAAAGAGTGTTGTGATCATTTCCTGCAATGGTGCGTCGCCCACTCGTCGTTTAAACATCCTTATTAATCATGATCGTGAGTTGTCGTGGTTGCGGTCAAGGAGTCCTGTATGATAAATAAAGTAATATGGCTGATCATTCTCTCGATTTCTGTCGGATGTGCCGGAGAGACAACATTGGATCGCTATATTTCATTTGCTCTGGAGAATAATCTCGCTCTGCAGCAAAAGGAATTCTCCTATGAAAAAAGCATTTTTGCTCTGCGGGAGGCGCGGGGCATGTTTTTGCCGACGTTGGATGCCTATGCTCGTTATTCCCAGGCCGAAGGTGGACGCACCATTTATTTTCCGGTCGGCGATTTATTGAATCCTATCTATCAGACGCTCAATCAACTCACCGGTTTTCCCGTTTTTCCCACGAATATTCCCAACCAAACCATTCCGTTTCTGCGCGAAAAAGAACAGGAGACCAGGTTGCGCGTTACCCAACCCGTCTTTCATCCGCAAATCTATTATAATCTTCAGATCAAGCGATCGTTGAACGAGATCGAGGATGCTGCCCGCCGGGCGTTTGCCCGGCAATTGGTTGCCGATGTCAAAACAGCCTATTATAATCATATGACCGCCGTCGCGTTGGCGTCGATCACCGAACGAACGGGAGTGGTATTGCAGGAAAATCTCCGCGTCAGCCAAAAACTGTGCGATATGCAGATGGCGACTATCGATGCGGTTTATCGCGCCGAGGCCGCCTGGGGTCGGTTCCTGCAGCAGAAAGCTGAAGCCGACAAGCTGTTGTCTCTCTCCCAGGCTTTTTTCAACTTTATGCTCAATCGTCCTTTGGATACATCCATCGATGGGGTGGACAGCACCGATGTCAATGTGGCTGAATCGTATTCTTTGGCTGAATTGGAAGAATCGTCGCTGCAGAATCGCGAGGAATTCATTCAGCTTGACGCGGCGCTCATCGTGCAGCAAAACGGCGTCAGACTGGATCAGGCGGCTTTTCTGCCCGGTCTTACGGTGGTTTTTGATTATGGATTCCAGGGAGAAGAGTATCGTTTTGTAAGACAAGATGACTATTGGATGGCGTCGGCTGTGTTGCAGTGGAATCTGTTCAATGGTTTTCGGGATCGTTCGCGCGTTCAACAGGCGAAATTGGAATATCGTCGGCTGGAGCTGCAGCGGGAGATGCTGAAAAAACAAATTCTGCTCGATGTGCGTACGGCATTCGAAAACGTCCAGGTGGCTGATTTCAGCCTTGCTGCGGCAGAGCAGGAATTAAAGAGCGCGCGCAAGAATTTTGACCTGGTCAGCAAAAAATGGGAGCAAGGCGCCGCGCCGCAGCTGGCGTTTTATGACGCGCAATCCACATTGGCGCAGGCCGAAATCAATCAAGCTGTCAAAAAATTCAATCGCCTCATCCGTTATGCCGAGGCTGAAAAATCGGCGGCGTCGTTGTCACTCGACGCCTTTCATCCCTATCGCTCGCAGACGTCAGGTGGAAATTGAGTTCCGTTTGCTGAAGGAGATATACATGTTATCCCGTCGAAACATCCACACTATGTTCATCAGCGGATTGATGATTTTTGCAAGTTGTCACCGCGAACCCGAAGCCTTGCCGGTCGATCAACTGACATTGGTGGAGGCAGCGCCGGTTATCCAACGGAAGATGGCCATCCCTATCGCGGCTGCGGGTTTGTTGTCATTGAAGCAGCAGCTCTTTCTGTCCTTTAAAACCGGAGGTTTTATCTCACAAATTTCGGTTCGTGAAGGTCAAAGCGTCAAGGCGGGACAGGTTCTGGCGCAGCTCGATTTGTCCGAGATCGAGTCGCAGGTGATGCAGTCCCGCAGCAATCTGCAAAAACTCCGGCGTGATTATGAACGCGTCAAAGCATTGTATGAGGACAATGTCGCAACGCTGGAGCAATTTCAAAATATCGAAACCGCGGTGCTAGTAGCCGAGTCGACCCAGCGAATCGCGGAGTTTAATCTGGAACACTCGACCATCAAAGCGCCTACGGACGGACAGATTTTGCGAAAATTGATGGAACAGGGAGAAATGGTCTCTCCCGGGATGCCAGTGCTCTATTTCGGCGCCGGAGGAAATGAATGGGTATTGAGAACCGGAGTGGCCGATCGCGATGCGGTGCAGCTGACCATCGGCGATTCCGCACGGGTGGAATTCGATGCCTTTCCTCGGCAGTCATTCAAAGGAAGTGTGAGCGAGATTTCGAGGGCCGCTAATCCTCAAAGCGGAACGTTTGAAATCGAGGTTACTTTAGCTGCTGTCCGGCAACGCCTCTCGGTCGGTTTTGTAGGCCGGTGCACCCTTTTCCCGGCGAATGCCAAGGACTATTTTTTGGCGCCGATCGAAGCGATCGTCGAGGCAGAGGGGAGCAACGGTTTTGTCTTTGCCGTGTCCGGCGATGCTGTGCATAAAATCCCGGTCATTTTGGGTCCGGTCCTGAATAAAGATATCGTCATTCTTCAGGGAGTTGAAGATATCGATCGCGTGGTCACCACCGGCGTCTCTTTTGTCAAAGACGGCGAGCGGGTGCGGGTCAAATGATAAAGAGACACCTCGGAGAGTGCATATGCGGCTGCCGCGTTTGGCAATAGAGAATCATCAGTTCACGATCATTGTTGTCCTGCTGTTGACGGTTATGGGCGTGGTCTCTTTTATCAACATGCCCAGATCCGAAGATCCGGCTGTGACGCCGGCGGGCGCCAGCGTCATCATCATCTACCCCGGCGTGCGCCCCTCCGATATAGAACAACTCGTCGTCGATCCGCTGGAGCGAGTCCTGAATGAATTGGATGATATCAAAGAGATCAAATCCGTGGCTGAGGATGGTCTGGGCTCAGTTGGAGTCGAGTTCCTTGCCGGCAGTGATCCGGATGAAAAATATGCCGATGTTCTGCAAAAGGTGAACAGCATCCGCAGTCAGTTGCCTGAGGATATTTTTTCCCTCGAGATTTTCAAGTGGTCGATCACTGATGTCAATATTCTGCAGATTGCCCTGGTGTCGTCGGCTGCGGATTATATCCAACTTCAAGACGAGGCTGACGCCCTTCAGTCTCTGCTGGAATCTTCTGTCGGCGTGCATCGGGCGGAGATTTGGGCTTGTCCGCAGCGCGAGGTCCGGGTGGCCGTCGACTTGGCGCAAATGGCGCAATATCGTCTTTCTATGAACCAAGTGTTGGGCGCTCTCGCTTCTGCCAATCAGAATTTGCCGGGCGGATATCTGGACATTGGCAGGAAACGCTTCAATTTGACGACAT
>RPQV01000446.1 GCA_003818595.1 Calditrichota bacterium | reverse complement strand
CGCTTTTCATCTCCCGGCACAAACCCCCTATTACTACGATCAAACCCGCGATGGATTTCTCGTCTTTCATCCCATCAAGACCGATGCGGACGGCAGGATCGTCTCCTGGTACGGCGAGGAAGCGGGAGAGGCTTTTGATTTTGTCATCCGTGCGGTATGGAGTTTTTGGGATACGATGCGCCGCGATATGAACGGCCTGCCTTATTATATGAATCATCAGGTGTGGCGGCCGGAGAATGACCGACGCGGCATCGGCGGCGACCAACTGGCAATGGCGCTGTCGTCGTGGACACTGCTGTACCCCTATTCCGGTGACGAGCGGGTCAAAGAGAATATCAAATTCATCGCCGATTATTATCTGACTCATTCGTTGTCCCCGGCAAACGCTGCCTGGCCGGATATTCCTTTTCCCTACAATACGTTGATCTATTCCGGGCGTTACGACGGCGATATGGTGATCGGCCAAGGCTTCACCCAGCCGGACAAGGCGGGCGCTTTCGGCGATGAGCTGATCACGGTATTTAAAATGACCGGCAATCGCGCCTACCTCGATGCCGCAGTCGCGATCGCCAATACTCTCGCCCATCACACCCAAGCGGGCGACGATGCATTTTCGCCGCTGCCCTTCAAGGTCAACGCCTATACCGGAGAAATCGGCAGGCTCAAGAGCAATCGCGGCGACCATGCCGATGCCGGACTCTCCTCCTACACCACCAATTGGGTCGGCACGCTGCAGTTGTGGGAAAAACTCATCGAACTGGGAGAGGGAGAGGTCGATGCCTATGCCCGCGCCCACGCACTGATCATTGAGTGGATGATTACCTATCCGCTGCAAACCAACAAATGGGGACCGTTTTTCGAGGACATCCCCGGCTGGTCGGATACGCAGATCAATGCCGTCACCTTTGCCCGCTTTATGATGCTCCATCCGCAGTTCTTTCCCGACTGGCGCCGACAGGTGCAGGGAATCTTTGCCTGGGTTTATGACAAGCTGGGCAATCGCGCCTGGGAACCGTACGGCGTCGTCGTCGTCAATGAGCAGACGGCTTATCAGACGCCGGGCAACAGTCATACCTCGCGCCAGGCGGCGGCGGAACTGCTCTATGATCAGTTGACGGGTGAAAAGCGCTACCGTGATAATGCAATCCGTCAACTGCTGTGGGCAACCTATATGGTCGATGATGACGGCAAAAACTGTTATCCCCGCGACGAGGTATGGCTGACCGATGGTTATGGCGATTATGTGCGCCACTTTCTCCGCGCTATGGCCGTCATGCCGGAGCTGGCGCCGCATGGGAATCACCTGCTCCATTCCACCTCGGTCATCACTCAGACGGATTATGCGCCCGATTTCAATAAAACACTGGTTCCGGATGTGCCGCCGGCGGAACTCGATCGGGTTGTTCTCTATTACCGCACCTTTGATCGCCAATCGACCGAGACGCTCCGTCTCAAGCTCAGGCCGACAGCCATTCAGGTCAACAATCGCCCCATCCCCGAACGACAGGATCTGAAGGACGAAGGCTGGACTTGGCAGGAACTGACGCACGGCGGCGTACTGCGCATTCATCACCGCTCCGGCAGTGCGGTGAAAATCTTTAAACAGCTGTAATTTGATCGACTTTCGAGAGGATCAATATGAAGAGCATTCTACATGTCGTCATCGCTGTATCGACTCTGTGCATCTCGGCCGTGCAAGCGGCCGAGGACGATTGGTTCCCGTTCATGACTGACGGAACTCTTGATTCGAGCGTCCTTGATATGAGCGACTGGCTTGACAAACCGGCGGGCGTTCATGGCTTTCTGCGCATTGACGGTGACCGTTTTGTCTTTGCCGATTCAACACCGGTGAAATTCTGGGGTACGAATATCGCCGGAAACAAGCCGTTCATGTCGGCCGATGAGGCGAGTGAATGGGCCTATTTTCTGCCGTTTTATGGATTCAATGCCGTGCGTTTTCATAAATTCACCTGGGAGGCGACGGACGGCATTCATTCCACGGTCATCACTGACGACAACTGGCGCCGTTTCGATCATTTATGTTTCGAGCTGCAAAAGAACGGCGTCTATTACGGCTGGTCGCACATCTACGGCCATCGTCTGCTTCCCGGCGACAGCAGCCGCGTCCTCGCTTATCGGGAAATCGCCGATACCCGCTTCCCCTGGTCCCATCTCAATGGCACCACGGCATCGCTGGTCAATTTCGCCGAGGATCTGCAGACGCTGAATATCGAACTGACGGTCAATATGCTCAATCACCGCAATCCCCTCAGCGGGCGCCGTTACGCCGAAGATCCGGCGCTCATTTTCGTCGAGTTTCAGAACGAGGATAATATCTTTTGGTCCGCCATTGAAGCCACACTCGAACAGACGCCGACTTATCGCCGTCTGCTGTGCAGCAAGTTCGCCGATTGGCTGCGGGATAAATATGGTTCCCAGGAAAAACTGCTGCAGGTTTGGAATGATGAAGGTCTCGGCGAAGGCGAAAGCCTGACCACGGGCATTTATCCCCAGCCCAATCATGGTCTGTTCACCTGGGAATACGAGCAGGCGATCAAAGAGAATCGGCCGGTCAAACGGCACATTTTGGACAAAGCCGCATTTCTCTATCAAGAACAGGTCAAGTTTTATCATCGGTTCGAGCAGGCGGTGCGCGCCACCGGCTATCAGGGTCCGATCGTGGCCAGTTGCTGGCAGGCAGGCGCCGGGCTGGCGCATTTGCTCAATCTGCACGCCGATTATCAGGTCGGAATCATCGACCGCCATAATTATTTCGGCGGCGGACAGGGACATTCGCTCAAACCCGGCCCATTCAAAGACGCGGCCATGGTGTCGAGGATTGGTTCCGGTTTGTATGGCAGCGGTTTGCAGCAGGTGAGCGACCGTCCCTTTGTCCTCTCGGAATGGATGAGCCTGATCCCCAACCAATGGACTGCCGAGAGCGCGCCGCTCATCGCCGTTTATGGTTTGGGACTGCAGGGTTGGGATGCTTCCTATGTCTTTGCCACGGATATTCCGCGCTATTCGTCCACGATTCAGACGCGATGGGGCGGCATCTATAATGCCTGCTCGCCGACGCAGCTGGCGCTCTATCCGGTGCTGGCGGCCATGATTTATCGCGGCGACGTCGCCGAAGGAGAGATCGTGGTCAATCGCTCGGTGTCCATGGCAGATCTATTGAACGGCGACACTCACTTTCGCGAACACATCGAACAGGATCACGACCGCAAGGAGCTGGCGGGCAGCATGCCCCTGCAGGCGATGGCCGCCGGCAGGGTGACCATCACTTTTGACGATTCCGGCCCCGCGGATGAGCAGAGGGATTGGCAACGTCTCGTTCAAGATGGGACTGTTTTCTCCAACACCGGCCAGCTGCAATGGAACGAAACTGACAGAGGGTATTTCATCATCAATACGCCCGGCACTCAAGGTCTCGTCGGTTTTGCGGCTGGACAGGAATTATGCTTGGGTGATTTCAACTTGAAAACCAGCAATGAATTCGCGGTCATCCTGATCACCAGTTTGGAAAAGGAGAGAGGCATCGCGGAAGCGCGCAGCCTCCTGCTGACGGCCATGGCGCGGGTGAAAAACAGCGGTATGACATATAGTGAGGAAGCTTCCGAGTTATTGACCGTCGGCACCGCGCCGATGTTGCTCGAACCGGTGCAATTCACTCTGCAGTTCACTCATCGGCAACCGAGGCAGATCAGCTTTCTCGACCACCTCGGTCGACCTGACGGGCGTCGCATCGCCGCAACGGACGGCAAGATTTCTGTCGACGGCGCCGAGAGTAAAACATGCTATTACCTGATCGAATTCTAAAATTCTGTAAAGATAGCCTCACGCCGCAGATCGCAAGGTTTTACCTCGCACGGAGACACAAAGAAACGGAGATTTGCTTTATTTCAATCTTTATGTGAGGCTGCAGACATTTCTAACCAAGATATAAAATGAATCTATCTCCAGTCTTTGTGTCTCTGCGCCTCCGTGCGAGGCTTTTTATTTTG
>RPQV01000445.1 GCA_003818595.1 Calditrichota bacterium | reverse complement strand
CTCGGCGATCATTACGGCGGTTTCACAGTCTGGGAACGCGACATCACGCAGCATGTCAATCCCGGGGAAACCGCCCGGCTGTGCGTCCTTGTGATTGACAGAGCGGATGAGATTTCCTACGGCAGCGGATATGCCAAGCATCCCATCGGCGGCATCCTGCGCAATGTGTCTATAATGGCGCTGCCCGACAACTATCCGCAGCAGGTGTCCATCACCACCGATTTCGACGAAGAATATGAAAACGCAGAGCTGGTGGTCCAGGGAAAAATGCGCACAGCCAGTCAACTCAGCCGGATCGAGCTGAAATTATTCGATCAGGCTGGTCAACCGGTGGAACTGGCGACAAAGAGTTATCCCATTACAAATACCGATCTGTTCAAAGTGAGAAATCGGATTAACCGACCGTTGAAATGGAATGCAGAGCATCCATATCTCTACAGTTTGCAGCTCTCTTTTTGGGAAAATGAAGAGCAGCTATGGTTAAGGAATTTTAATGTTGGTTTTCGCGAAATCGAGATCAAGGGGAATCAGTTTCTCCTGAACGGCATCCCGGTGAAGCTGAGAGGCGCCTGCCGTCATGACATCCATCCCCTGTTGGGACGCGTTTCGACTCCCGATTATGAACTCATGGACGTGCTGTTGGCCAAAGAGGCGAATATCAATTTTATCAGAACGTCGCATTATCCGCCGACCGAACATTTTTTAAAGTTGTGTGATCAATACGGCCTTTATGTCGAAGATGAGACCGCGGTTTGTTTCGTCGGCTCGCACCGCACCAGCGACTATCATCCAGGCGCTAGCCAGGACGATTCAGAATTCAGTAATCGCTATTTATCGCAGCTCAACGAGATGGTAATGAACCACCGAAATCATCCGTCAGTGATCTTTTGGTCAATCGGTAACGAAAATTCGTTTGGCAGCAATTTCAAAAAATCCTATGACTGGGTGAAAATGACGGATCCTACACGTCCGGTTATTTTCAGTTATCCGGGAAATGTTCCGGACAGCATTCAAGCATATGATATCATCAGTATGCATTATCCGGGCGTCAGCGGTACCATGGAGCAGTATGGTGTGAAAACCGAGTCATTCAGCCATAAGATCAAACCGGTCATCTTTGACGAATGGGCTCACGTTCCCTGCTACAATCCTTTCACTCTGAAAGAGGACCCCAACATCAGAGACTTTTGGGGCATCAGCCTTGACAGCATGTGGCAAAAAACCTATGATGCTGACGGTGCTCTCGGCGGCGCCATTTGGGGAATGATCGATGAAATATTCATGCTTCCCGGAGATCTCGCCGGTTTTAATCAATGGTGGGGGAAAATGGATGCGCATATTCACCCCGGCGAATATGCGGGTCATGCCATCGGATACGGCGAATGGGGCATTATCGATGTCTGGCGCCGCAAAAAACCCGAGTTTTGGAATGTAAAAAAAGCTTACTCGCCGGTGAGGCTCCTGCAGATAGAGTTCAAAGATATTCAAACCAATGCTGCAATCGAAATTCCCGTTTATAATCGCCACGATTTCACCAACCTTAATCAAGTGAAACTGCGATACACGATCAATAACAGATCCCGCTTTCTCCCTGCGCCCGATGTCCCGGCGCATGCAAAAGGCACAATCCATCTGCCGCTCGATGAATGGCCAAACGACGGCGCCGTTATTTTGGAATTTTTGCGTCCGGACAACTCCATGATCGACAGCTATACCATCCATTTAAATCGAACTGATACGCCGGAACCTTTCGTTGCATCTTCGACCGGCATCGAACTCTTGGAGGATGAATCGGACTATGTGATCACGACGACAAATGATCTCAAATTCATGATTGAAAAACACAGCGGACTCTTTAAAATGCTGGAGGCAAAGGATAGTCGATTGATCTTCACCGGGCCGCATTTAAATCTACGTACACTGGGAAAACAGCTGCTCTACTCGTCTCATATCATGAACGATTATGGCCGCAATTGGAAATTGAGAAATCTGGAGGTGCTGAAACAGGATGGCTATGCGGAGATATCTCTGGCTGGAGATTATGAACTGGTGAGAGATGTCGCTTTCGTGATACGGATTTATGGGGATGGATCAATCACCACAACTTTTTCTCTGGATAAAACGCCGCCGGAGGTCATCCGCGAGATCGGCGTCATCTACTCCGTGGAAGATCGGATCGACTCCCTGGCATGGAAGCGCGACTCCTATTGGAGCGATGTCCCGATCGGTCATTTGTCAGCACGGGAGGGAACAACGCCGCTCTATGCAGAAAGCTTGAACAGGTATCGCGTCCCACCCGACAAAGAATGGCCCAATGACAGCAAAAGCTTTTTCTACAACGGCATGGAGGATGAGCAGTCCGAAGCGCTCTCCTATGTAGCCAAAGCCACTAAAGAAAATATCCGCGAATATGATCTCTATATAGACAATATCAGCCGGTTGACAGTTCTGGGCGGCGGCCATGAATCGTGTCGTCTGCACAAGCAGGATGGCCAAATTCTCCTGTTCATAAATACGCTGATTGATTATCCGGATATTGCATGGGGAAACTACTCCCGATCGATCATGCTGCCGGATACTTACTCTGCAACAATCATGATGAGATTTCGCTAATGGCGGATTCCCAACAGACTGAACATAAAAGCATACTCCATGGCTGTCTCTTGATAGCGTTCGAACCGGCCCGACTTGCCGCCGTGTCCGGCCTGCATCTCTGTATTCAGCAGTAAAAGATTGTCATCCGTTTTGAGCTCCCGCAATTTGGCCACCCATTTGGCCGGTTCCCAATATTGAACCTGAGAGTCGTGCAGACCGGTGGTGACCAGCATATGGGGATAATCTTTGCGTTCGACATTGTCATAAGGCGAATAGGAGAGCATATAGTCATAATACTCTCTAAAATTAGGATTACCCCACTCGTCATATTCTGAAGTTGTGAGCGGCACCGTGTCATCGAGCATGGTCGTGACCACATCGACCCAGGGAACCTGAGCGATGACGCCGTGGAAGAGATCCGGACGCATATTCACCACAGCGCCGATGAGTAATCCGCCGGCGCTGCCGCCCATGGCGAAAAGTTTTTGCGGATTGGTATATTTCTCGGCAATGAGATACTCACCGCAATCGATGAAATCAGTAAAAGTATTTTTCTTTTTCAGCAGTTTGCCGTCCTCGTACCACTGCCTCCCCATTTCCTGACCGCCGCGGACGTGAGCGATAGCATAAACAAAGCCGCGGTCGAGCAGACTCAACCTCGCTGAACTGAATGTCGCGTCCGTGCTATAGCCATAAGCCCCATAGGCATAGAGCAATAGAGGATTATTCCCATCTTTCGCCAGTCCTTTTCGATAGGCAATGGAAATCGGAATTTTCATGCCGTCTTTAGCAGCGGCGTAAAGCCTTTCGGTTTGATAATTTTTCGGGTCAAAATCACCTAAAACCGGCTCCTGTTTGAGCAAAGTTTTTTCTTTCGTCTTCATATGATAATCAAAGGTTGAAAACGGTGTCGTCATCGAGGTATAGCCATAACGAAAGAGTTCAGTGTCGAACTCGGGGTTGATCGACGTGTACGCCGCATAAGCCTGCTCACCAAAATCGATATAGTGTTCTGACTGCTCCTGCTGATCGATCACACGAATTTGACGTAATCCCGCTTTTCGCTCTCCGATCACGAGATAATCTTTGAATACCTCGATATCTTCAAGCAGGACATCGTCGCGATGGGGAATGACCTGTTTCCAGTATCGACTGGCCGTCTGATCGACCGGCGTTTCCATCAGCCTGAAATTTTTCGCCTCCCAGTTGGTCACAACATAAAATCGCTCGGCATAATGTTCAATGGTATATTCGTGGTTCCGCTCACGCGGATTGAATACGCGCCACGTGCCTGTAGGATCATCCGCCTCGAGCAAACTGTACTCTGTGGTAAGTGTACTACCCGAAACAATAAAGATGAAGCGCTTCGATTTGGATTTATAAATATCGATCTCAAATGTATTATCCGCCTCATG
>RPQV01000444.1 GCA_003818595.1 Calditrichota bacterium | reverse complement strand
TGCTTTCCGTGCGATACTCAATACTTCTTCATCTTGAGCATTTGCATCAACTTGAATTTGGCCTCGTATTTTTCCATTAATCTGTACGCCAAGATTGATCTTCTCCAGTATCAGCATTGTTTCATCATAGGTCGGCCAGACTGAGTTGAAAATGCTATAAGGCTTATTCATCAGCTGCCATAATTCTTCAGCAATGTGTGGGCAAAACGGCGCCAATATTTGAATAAGAATCGGCATTGTTTCGCTGACCAGCCTTGTATTTTGCCTCTCAGCAGGAACATCCTGTATATACAGGTAGATTTCATTGACAAGTTCCATTATTCGGCTGATAGCTGTATTAAAATGAAATCTTTCAAGCGATTGTGTGCAGTGTTTTACAGCATAATGTTGCTGACGTAAGACTGCAGAAAAACGCTCCGATTCTGAACCACAGGGCTTTGCTTCAAGTAATATATGAAGTAATCTCCATACTCGGCCAATAAAACGATAAATACCCGTTATCCCCTCATCATTCCAATTGCCGCCTTCCTCGTAGGAACCCATAAACATCATATACATGCGAAAGGTATCCGAACCATATTTGTTGACAAATTCATCCGGATTTACCACATTGCCGCGGGATTTTGACATTTTGGCGCCATTATTGGTAATCATACCCTGATGAACAAGCTTGGTAAACGGTTCGTCAAAATTGATTAATCCTAAATCGTACAATACTTTAGTAAAGAATCGCGCATAAAGCAGATGCATGACAGCATGTTCAGCACCGCCGACATATTGATCGACGGGCAACCAAGTGTTTGCCAATTCCGTGTCAAAGGGTCGATCGGCGAGATGAGGATTCGGATACCGTAAAAAGTACCATGAAGAGCACATGAATGTATCCATCGTATCAACCTCACGTTTCGCCGCAGCGCCGCAGTGAGGGCATGACGTATTGACAAATTCCTCAGCAGTAGCCATTGGAGAAACCCCTTTGCCGGTAAATTGGACCTTTTCGGGC
Organism: Calditrichota bacterium; assembly: GCA_003818595.1. GTDB lineage: Bacteria > Zhuqueibacterota > Zhuqueibacteria > Residuimicrobiales > Krinioviventaceae > Fontimicrobium. The sequence continues at coordinate 3,017 of RPQV01000444.1, read as the reverse complement.
AAAAGTACGGGGAGTTCATTCTCGGGTACGGGGACTTGACCGCACTTTTCGCAATAAATGATCGGAATCGGGGCGCCCCAGTATCGCTGTCGCGAAATAAGCCAATCCCTTAGACGATAATTGACCTTCTCTTCTCCCTTATTGTTGGCTTTCAGCCAATCAATAATTGCCTGCTTGCCTGATACAGATGGTAATCCGTCAAATTGTCCTGAATTCACCATAATTCCCGCATCAGTAAAAGCCTCGGAAGGATATTCCGTCGTCGGTTGACTGTTTTTTTCAATCACCACTCTAATCGGCAAATTGTATCGATGAGCGAACACGAAATCTCGCTCATCATGAGCCGGAACAGCCATCACCGCACCGGTGCCATATGTGACCAGCACGTAATCCGCGATCCAAATGGGAACACGTTCATTGTTAATCGGATTTATGCAGGTACTGCCAATAAAAACTCCGGTCTTCTCGCGCTCAGTTGACATCCGGTCGATTTCTCTGGTTTTGCGACTATTTTCAATATATTTCTGCACATCAGATAAACATGCAGCAGACGTCAGCTTGAGAACCAGAGGGTGCTCCGGAGCAAGCACCATATAGGTCACACCGAATAAAGTATCTGGTCTTGTGGTGAATACTTCGATAGACTCATCGGAATCAGTAATTTGGAAGCGAATCAGAGCACCGACGCTTTTACCGATCCAATTTTTCTGCATGGTAATCGTTTTTTCAGGCCATTGAATTCGGTCATGACCTTCGAGCAATCTTTCAGCATAAGCAGTAATTCTATAAAACCATTGCTCTAAATCCCTCAGTATCACTTCATTTTCGCATCGTTCGCAATGCCCTTCGATCACCTGCTCATTTGCCAAAACCGTCTGGCAGCTGGGGCACCAATTCACCGATGCCTTTTTGCGGTAAGCCAGGCCGTTTTTGTAGAGCTGGAGAAAAAACCATTGCGTCCATTTATAGTATTCGGGTTGACTGGTATCGATTTCAGCATCCCAATCATACATGGCACCGATCGCTTTGAGCTGTTCACGTATGACTTGAACATTTCGTGCGGTGCTCACAGCAGGATGGATACCCGCTTTAATTGCATAGTTTTCCGCCGGCAATCCGAAAGCATCATAACCGATGGGTTCAAAAACATTGTATCCCTGCATTCTTTTAAAACGTGCCCATGTATCTGTAGGCCCGTAATTATACCAATGGCCGATGTGCAACTTATCACCGGAGGGATAGATAAACATGACAAGGCAATATAGTTTTTGATCTGATTTCTTCAGATCAGTTTTATACAGTGAGGTACCAGCCCAGTTTTTTCGCCACTTGGATTCTATTGTCTTAAAATCATATTCAGGTATCATAGTGACCATGCCTTTTTCTTTGACTCTTTGATGTGTTGCAGCGAATTATCTGTATTTTCCAGCGATAGACATATATCGACAACTCTCGACGCTATTGGATATAATAAAAAAGGTGTCACTTGGACACCTTATGTGGAGCTAAGGGGAGTCGAACCCCTGGCCTCTTGAATGCCATTCAAGCGCTCTCCCAACTGAGCTATAGCCCCATTTTTGAACGCAACAATTTATTATAAAATCGCATGAAAGTCAAGCAGTTTATTGTTTTGACAGAACAGCACTTTAATGATCATCCACCCGATTTGTATTTGGGGGATTCAGAACTCAAATATTAACAACCTTTCATCCTCCCCCCTATTCAAATTAAAAACCTTTACATAATCGATAAAGAAGGAAGCATCAACCCCGTGAGATACGTTCAGAATATTTCCCGGTTCGTATATCAACTTTGATAATATCACCTTCATTGATGAACAAAGGAACCTGAATTTTTGCTCCGGTCTCGATCACAGCATTTTTCATTAAATTCGTTGCCGAATCTCCACGAATGCCAGGCTCGGCTTCGATCACTTTAAAGTTGATGGTAATTGGCAATTCAGCTGTGATTGCGACACCTTCCAAAAAAGATATAGTGACTGATTCGCCTTCCTTCAAAAATCTTTTTTGATCACCCATAATATCTTCAGCAATAAATGTCTGATCAAAGGTTTCCACATCCATAAAGTAAAGGTTTCCATCTGCTTCATATAAATACTGCATATCTTTTGTTTCCAGACGAACCTGTTCTATGTCGTCCGTCATTCGAAACGTATTTTCGACTACTCGTCCGGTTTTAAGGTTTTTCAATTTCGTACGCACCATTGCCCGCCAGTTTCCGGGTGTAACATGTTGAAATTCAGAAATGACCCATACATCGTTATTAAAACGGATGGCCATACCGCGACGAAATTCTGAAATTGATGACATGATTTCTCCTCAATTGTAGATTAAAGAATTATTGCTTTTCTTCGCCTGCATTAGCAATAAACTTGCCATTTATGCAAAATATTCATGTTATGTGGGGGAAAACTGTTCTGTCAGTTGATCCAATCGCCTGATAACCTGAATCATCGATCGCACGGTATGATAATTCACTTTCCACGAATGGCTCATATGTGTCCAAATGGGACGTCCTTCCCGCGTCAACAGCGGCCACCATTCTCCTACCCCATGATTGATCATTTTTTCATCGACAAACTTGAATACATTTTCAAAAGCAGGCCAATACTTTTTACATTCAAAGAGCAGACAAGCATCGAGCATGCCAATCATCACCTCAGCCTGTTGCCAGAATTCTTTCTCGAGATCATGAGCCGGACCAGCATGTGAACCCTCAACATAGACACCGCCGTATTCCCAATCAATTCCGTGATTTAAACAATGGTCGAATTGCAGTTTTAACATGTGTTCGTACGGCTGCCACTCTTGATTCATAATCTTTAGTGCATGCAGAAATAGCCAGGCAAACTCTACATTATGTCCATAAGAAGTATTGTCTTCTGCATGCTGTTTTGCGCCGTCTCCAGCAAATCGATCCCATCCCCAGACAATATCGAACTTGATTTGCGGTGCGATCGTCCAATCGCGCCAAAATTGAGGAATGCCGGTTTTAGT
>RPQV01000443.1 GCA_003818595.1 Calditrichota bacterium | reverse complement strand
CTGCTTTTGGGTATACTCATTATACCCCATAAGAAATCCGGGCACCTCATCCAGATCACGATGAGTGTAAAATGTCGGCTCATGCGTGATCAGCACATTCACTCCGGCATTGACCGCCTTTTTACAGATATCCCAGGTCGACATCCAACAGGTGCCGATCTTCCGGACTGTCGTATCAGGATCCCCGATAATGATCCGATCAACCGTATCGGGGCTGAGACTGACCTTCGAGGTCAGAAACTGCTGCAACTCGCCGACAGTTAGACTCCTATCACCCTGTTTGCTCCTATGTCTCGCGGATGCTGAATTCGAGACCGCCATTAAGGCTCCGGAAAAGGCGGCTAATTTGATAAACTCTTTGCGATTCATGCGTCTCCTCTGAGTGAAGACTCAATTTGACTGATCACCAGTCATTGATTGCCAATACTATCGCGCGACCGCCATCTTTCGCACCCATTGTTGGCTGCCGACGCTGAGTCTATAAAAATAGATTCCGCTGGTCAACTTCGCAGCATCAAATGAAACCACATGCCTGCCGGCGGGTCGAACGCCATTCACCAGCGTGGCAATCTCTCGTCCCGTCATATCGAAAACCTGGAGTTTGACAGCGGTCGTATAGGGCGTCTGATAGGTGATTGTGGTTGTGGGATTGAACGGATTGGGATAATTTTGCGCCAACTGGAAATCCTCAACCAATGTTGCCGGAGAATAGTCCACCCCCGTACCGCCGGCGAATGGCGGCGGATTGCCCCGCACCTCATCCGTAGGCAGGGTAATCATATTGTAACCTTTCCATTCCGAAGTGATAAAGCGGAAACGACCAATGCCCATATCCTGATTGGTTTTCCAATCATCCCATACAGCCGTCATGGATTCCCACCAATCGCCGCCGACGCTCATCAGATAGCGCGCGTCAGCCAGGTCATCGACACCCGCGGGATCATCCAAGATCAGTCGACACTGCACGGTGACAAAACATCCCTCTATTTCATTTTGCGGAAATTGAACCCGACCCGCAGACGGCCAGAAATGAAAGTTATATCCGCCTCCGGCAGTGACCGAAATGCTGCCGTCCCCTTCGCTGCGAATGTCAGCGGGCTTGTTGACATCACCGGCAAAATCCTCGACATAAGCCGCACCGTTCACCCGCAGCGATTTCTGCAATTGATGCCACTGACCGTCGGACTTGCTCAGGTAGAGCATCTCCATGTCGCGGATCTGCACGCGGGTATTGGTTGCAGGATTTCCTTCCGCCCACTCGTAGAGTTGACCCCAGGCAATGGCAGCCGTCCACCCTTCCGGCGGCTGTTGTGCACCACGTCGCGGATTTTTTGACCAGTTAAAGGAATCGGGTACGCCGTGCGGACGGCCTTCATGGGGTAGGGTCATATCGCCGATGATGTCTTCCAAGGAATTCGTCGGCGTATAATCGTTTTCGAGTTCCACCTCTTGAATGACCACATCGTCGACCGTCACATTGCCCGGCATACCGCCAAAATTGATTTTGATGCCGGGACGCTTCGGCGCAGGTTCATAAATGAAGGTAAAGGGACCATATATCCTGTCCTCCTGCGAGATATTGATCGACTGCGAAAAAAAAGGACTGCCCGAGGAAATATCCTCATTCACCCCCACCGAGATCAGCTTGCTGACATCTGAAATGGCGCGGAATGAGAGCTCATACGTTTTGTTTTGCTCCAGGGTCACGCTTTTCGATATCAGAATATACCAGTCGTATTTGCCGGGTTCGTTGACCTGGACATAGAGAGCCTTTGTACTGCTGCCCAGACCAGGGCTGGTGATGGAAAACTTGGCATCGGCTGTAGGCGGCTCAGCCCAGGTGGCGTTTTTATCCACAAACCAGGGAGACCAGGAACCCATCCCGCTTTCAAAGTCACCGCCCTGGACCAGATTTTGGGCGTGCAGAGATAAGCATAGAGCAAAACTTATAATTGCAACCAAACCGAGCATCAATTTCATGGGATTATCCTTTTTAAAAATATTCATGGCGGAAAACTGATGCGATCACATGAGAATTCTCGTCCCATGCGTCGCGTCAAGATACTTGAACGGGGCACTGACAGATCAAATATTCAGCACTTGATGATGGTAAGAAATTTTACCTGAGGATGCAAGAAAATAGTTGATGCGCTGATACCTTCACCGACTGCACCCAACCATTCACCCAACACGTTGACCATGTCGCCGACAGAAAATCAAGGAATTCTGGATTTGGCCAGGCAGTGCTTGTTTCGTCAGACGTTATGTGATGAGCTTTGGGCACAGTGTCCGGTGGACGAATCACACAATCGAATCAACGAGCCGCTATATCAAGACTTGTAAAAACACAAGTTGTTATCAGAAAAGAAATTTGGCAAGATGGAAATTGTTCGGATTACGGATATAGGCCAAAGAATAATATACCAATACCGAGACATGATCATTCAATATCATCCACCGTTAAGTGAGAAAAAGTAGCACTTGATGAAGAGATAGGGAATTCATAGATTGGGCTGTCGTGCACTGGTTCGCAGCCGCCGACCGCCACGATAATCATCGACCGAAACAGCGTTGTGGAGTCGCGCAAGGTTGCCGTTAATTCTTTGAAAGGTACAATCATGAAAAAAATCAATGTCTTTACGATTGTGATTCTGGTGGGGTTACTCTATGTGATCGGGGCGCGCTTGTCAACCTCAAATGCTCAAGCCGCAGACACCATCACCATTCATCCACAGGAATACCCGCGCGCGCTGCGCAATCCTCACAAAGGATTTACCAATCGCGGTCGAGGCGAGAATAACGAATGGGCGACCTTGATGCACAGCTATATCAAATGGAATGAGATCGAGCGCGATTCGCAGGACGGCATCGACGAGATCAAGGAGTGGTGCGATATCGAGTGGGCCGGGGTTGAAGATAAAAACATGAAAGTGATCCCGCGCGTCTATCTGCACTGGGACGGCGATGATAAATACTGGCCCGAGGATATGGAAACTGACGATTACACCAGCGAGCAGTTTAAACAACGACTGAAAGAGATGATCTGGAAACTCGGCCAATGCTGGGACACCGATCCGCGCGTGGCGCACATCGAGATGGGCATCATCGGCAAATGGGGCGAGCATCACAGTCCGAGCCCGACCAAAGAGGTGGAGCAGATTCTCGGCGAAGAATTCCGCAAAGCCTTTCCTCATAAAAAAGTCATGGTCCGGCATCCGTGGGAGTTCACAAAATTTAAATTCGGCATTTACTGGGATTCCTGGGCGCATTATAATCAAATGCAGCCGCACGGGCAGCCGATTTATAACCTCGGCGACCGTTGGAAAACCGAAATGATCGGCGGTGAAACCGCCTATAACTGGGGCGACTCGAAAATCCAGCCGGGCGACGATCCCAACGACACCATGATTGATCCGGAGCACCGCAACTTTTTGATTTATACGATTCGCTGGCTACACGGCACGCAACTGCGCTGGGTGGCGAATTATAATCAAAACAATGCGGCTGCTAAAGCCGGCGGCGAACTGGTGCAAAAAGTCTTTGGTTATCGCTATGTCATTGATGAGGTGACCTATCCGTCGCGCATAGACAAGGATGAGGAATTTACCGTCACCTTTGCCGGCCGCAATACCGGCTCGGCGCCGTTTTATTACGACTGGCCGGTGCAACTCGCGCTGTTGGATGAATCCAATCATCTCATTTGGAGCGCGGATTTTGACAGCGTCGACATCCGCACTTGGATGCCCGGAGATAAATGGAAAAAGAGCGATTCACTGTACAGCGTTCCTGTGGAACCGTTTACGGCCAACGGCACATTTAAAATTTCGAATGATTTGAAACCCGGCGCCTACAAGCTGGCGCTTGCGGTTTTGGATCCGGCAGGTCGCTTGCCCAGTCTGCGATTTGCTATTAAAAACTATGCCAAGGGAGGCCGCCATCCCATCGGCCGCATCGGATTCGGCATGGAGATGACCAGCGCCGAGTTGGATTCCACAACCTTTGACGATCCTTATGCCGACAAGTCG
>RPQV01000442.1 GCA_003818595.1 Calditrichota bacterium | reverse complement strand
TTTTATTGCGATCGATTGTTCGTTCAACTTTATCATGTTCGAACAGCTTTATGGTATCCCTGGGCATTAAACCGACAACGGCTGCACCATATTGCTTTGCTGCATGAACGCTGTCGACCAGAATGCGCTCTGAAACAAAAGGTCTAACCCCGTCATGAATCATGACAATATCAATAGATTCAGGCAGAGCCGTTATTCCAGCCCATACGGATTGATGGCGCTCCCCGCCTCCACACACCACTCCTTTTGTTTTGGTGATACCCCATTGCTGGTGCAGCTTTTGCTCATATGGCTTGATATACGCTTCGGGGAGTACAACATAGATCTCATCAATAATCTCAGCATGATTAAAGCATTCAAGCGTATGCTGCAATATCGGCTTCCCTTCCAGTTCCAAGAACTGCTTGGGCAATGCTCCCCCCATTCGTTTTCCTGAACCTCCGGCGAGGATAACAGCTGCAACCTTTGTCATCGCCGAAATTACACAATCATCATGGCATCGCCATAACTGTAGAACATAAACTTGTCGCGAACAGCTTTACGATAGGCTTTAAATACCAAATCGCGCGATGCGAATGCTGAAACCAGCATCAGTAAAGTTGAATTCGGCAGGTGAAAATTGGTGATGAGACGATTAACAATTTTAAAATCGTAAGGAGGATAGATAAACTTGTCTGTCCAACCGCGAGATGCCTTGACCCATCGTTCCGACGTGACGCTGGTCTCCAGAGCGCGAACGACACTGGTACCAACGGCAATGACCCGTTTTTTATGACGCATTGTCTCATTGATGACATCGGCTGTTTCCTGGTGAATCTCATAGTATTCCGAATCCATTTTATGTCTGCCTAAATCTTCCACCACGACCGGACGAAAGCTGCCCAATCCCAAATGCAACACCAGCTTGGCGATGCGCACTCCTTTATCTTCAATTTTCTGCAGGAGATGTTCGCTGAAATGGAGACCGGCAGTCGGCGCTGCGACTGCCCCGCGAACGCGCGCATAGACGGTCTGATAGCGCTCTTTATCCATGGGCTCCGGCTCACGTTTAATGTAAGGCGGCAGAGGCGAACGGCCCATTTCATCGACCAATTCATAAAAACTGTCGTTGTCATTAAAACGCACCACTCTTCCGCCGGAAACGGTATTATCGATGACATCGCAGGTTAAGGCATTGCCGATGGAGAGTCGATTGCCGACGCGCACTTTGCGCGCGGGCTTGACCAGCACTTCCCACAAACCCTGCTCCAATTCGCGTAATAAAAAAACCTCGACTTTTGCATCGGTTTTATCCTTCGTCCCTTCGAGTCGGGCGGGAAATACTTTGGTCTCATTGAGCACCAGGCAATCACCCTCTTCCATGAATTGAATGGAATCCTCAAAAAGGCCTTCCTTCATGGATTCATCGCTGCGATCCACGATCAGTAACCGGCACTTTTCACGATCTTTACTTGGATACTGTGCAATCAGTTTTTCTGGAAGATTGTATTTGAAATCAGACAATTTCATTATGCACTCACCTCCAACTATATGGAAAGTTTCCGGCTCCCGCCGGCTAAAACAAGCCGGGCTGGGAACCTGTTTTTTTTCTACGTTTAAAATGGTCAAATGCCAGATCAGTTGCGGCTCGACCTCGCGGAGTACGCTGAATAAAGCCTTCCTGAATCAAATAGGGTTCATAAACCTCTTCAATGGTATCACTCTCTTCTCCGATTGCCATTGCGAGCGTGTTCAACCCAACTGGACCGCCGCCGAATTTGTCAATGATGCACAATAGGATTCTTTTATCCATTTCATCCAATCCCCCTTCATCCACATCCATGCGCATCAGGGCATCACGCGCAAGTTCCAGGGAAATGGAATTTTTGCCGGCGATTTGGGCAAAGTCGCGAACGCGCCGCAAAAGTCGGTTGGCGACTCGAGGAGTACCTCGGGATCGAGAGGCTATTTCCAATGCGGCGTCTTCGCCAATTTGAATTCCCAGGATATGTGCAGAGCGACGAGTAACTAATTGCAGTTCTTCAGGCTGATAAAAATCAAGTCGAAAAGCAACACCAAAACGTGCGCGCAACGGCGACGTAATCAATCCGGCGCGGGTTGTTGCACCCACCAAAGTAAATCGCGGCAGTTTGAGTTGTACTGTTCGGGCATTGGCGCCTTTATCAATAATAATATCAAGGGTAAAATCTTCCATCGCAGGATAAAGGTATTCTTCGATCACCCGATTCAGTCGATGAATTTCATCGATGAACAAAACGTCCCGTTCATTGAGATTTGTCAATATGCCCGCTAAATCCGCCGGACGCTCAAGCGCAGGTCCGGATGTCGTTCGAATATCGCTGCCCAGTTCTTTGGCGATAATATTGGCAAGTGTCGTTTTCCCCAAACCCGGCGGTCCATGGAAAATAACATGATCAAGCGCTTCATGTCGCTCCAGTGCAGCCTGTATAAAAACATGCAGATTGGCTTTCAGTTTTCCCTGGCCGATAAACTCCTGTAGTCTGGAAGGACGCAAAGTCGCGTCAAATTCCAGTTCTCCTATCAATTGCTCCGGGTCTGTCGCTCGAGGTTCATAATCCACAGTCGATTCATTCCCCACTTAATGCAATTCGGATGAGTTCTTCCACACTCGCAGCTCCGCTTTTCGCAGCTGCTTTGCTGATCGCTGTCTCTGCTTCTTTTCGTGAATAGCCAAGTGAGATCATGGCGAGGGTACCTTGCTCCACCGTCTCCCTGGGCAGCGAACGCTCATAAAAGGGCGCCGGCGCAATCTGCTTGGTTTTTTCCGCCGCCCGCTCTTTCAGATCCAAAATGAGTCGCTGAGCAGTCTTTTTCCCCAACCCTTTGGTATGTGTGAGGCTCTCTTCATCGCCGGAGGCAATAGCACGGTAAATGTGCTGAACCGGCGAGCCGGACAATATCGTCAATGCCAACCGGGGGCCAATACCTGAAACCGTCTGCAGATCACGAAACAATTCACGTTCTTCCGGCGTCGCAAAGCCGAATAGTATCAGAGCGTCTTCGCGTACATGGAGATGCGTGAGCAGGAAAGCCTCCTCCCCTTCAGCACCGAGCCGCTGCCAGGTCGAAAGAGGAATTTGAACCTCAAGACCGATACCGTTAATCTCAATGATGACAACTGTCGGAGATTTATCGACAATTTTACCGCGTAGGAATGCTATCATCAGGATTTATAGTTCGTTTTCAATAATGTCCAATAACGTTGAGCATGACACAATGCCACTGCCAATGCATCAGAAGCATCCAGCGGTGTCGCCGGCTCTCCCATACGCAGGAGTTCGCGCACCATCTTTTGCACCTGCTCTTTTGATGCAGCGCCATATCCAGTAAGAGCCAGTTTTACTTCCCGCGGAGAATAGGCAGCAATTTCGGCTCCGGCATTTATTGCCGCGATGATGGCTACGCCGCGAGCCTGTCCAAGTTTCAAAGCACTCTGAATATTATGGCCGTAAAAAATATCTTCCAGCGCAACCTGATCGGGAAGAAATCTGTGGCAGAGCTGTAAGATTTCATCATATATTTTTTTTAGACGTTGCCAAGGCTCTGCTTTTTCCTGGGCACGTATCACACCATATTCTATGCACGAAAATCCATTGGTCTGATCGCTGGTGATGATACCATATCCGGTAGAATTCGAGCCGGGATCAATGCCGAGAATGGTCATCAGTTGTTAAAAGCATCGATGATTTTTTCATCAATGTCAAAATTTGAATGCACATTCTGCACATCATCCTGTTCTTCTAATGCATCCATCAACTTGAGGACTTGTTCAGCCTGTTTGCCCTCAACTTTGATGATATTGGATGGCTCCATCGTCACTTCAGCAGAATCAATTTTAATGCCGCCTTTTTCCAAAGTGATTTTGACCATCTCGAGGGAACTCGGTGCAGTCAGAACCCGGAAAATCTCATTTTCATTTTGAACATCGTCCGCGCCGGCATCCAAAGCCAGCAGCATCAGCTCATCTTCAGACACTCCCGCGCTCAGCACTTGAATGACGCCGACCTTT
>RPQV01000441.1 GCA_003818595.1 Calditrichota bacterium | reverse complement strand
TTCACCCTGACCCAGATGGTGAATATGATTGAAGGCGATGAGATTATTGCCCGAAGTGGCCGCCTGATAGCCCCAGCACCATCCGACGGAGATGCCGGTGTAATCCAGATCAGAGATTTCATTGTGCAGGATTTGATTGTCGAAAGAGTTACCGATCCAAATCCCCACTGATCCGTGATGAACATGGGTGAGGTCGTGGATATAGCAGTTCTGCACCGTATTGGTGTTGATTTGAGCGGCCATAGTCGCTTCTTCACAGGCATTCCAGCCGCTGGTGTTGCCGATGTAAATTCCACCGCCGCCCAGAGCGTGCACGTGACATTGTTCGATGACGTTATTGGAGCAACCTTGAGAGAGAACAATGCCGTGCGCACCACCCAGGGCCACTTCGCAGCGCTTGATCGTGCAGTTGGACGCTCCTTTGAGGTAAATGACCGCATCATCCAATAGAATGTGAGCCTGGCCTTCCGTTTTGTCTACGCTGGTCACGATCCAGTCGGCATTTTGAAAGCGCAAGCCGGAAAAATTCAGATATTCTACTTGGGCGCCTCCGGTCGCGCTGCCGCTCAATTCCAGCACTCGATCGACGCAGGCGGCGATCACAGTGCAGGATTCCGGCGTTTCCCCTGGAATAGGATAATAGAATAGTTGGCCGGTGCGGCGATTGAGATACCATTCTCCGGGTTGGTCGAGCAATTCAAAAGCATTCTCAATATAATAACGTGTATGGTTGTCAAATTCACTTGCGGCAAACCAAAGACGAGGTGAAAAAACAATGTTGCTCTGCCCGATATTGATTTGATCGATCCGCAAGTGAATCGCCAGCCATGCCTGATAGAGACAAATATTGACATCCTGAATATTTTGGTAAAGGCTGACATCCCCGGGGTAAAAGTAAAAGGCGTTGTGATCATTCTCCGGAACGCTGCCGTTGATACGAAGGAATTGAACCTTATTCGGGTGACGTGCGCGGTCGCGACGTTCATCATTGACGTACAGTTCTTTAAAATAGATTTCGCCGTTTTTCACGTCGTCCAGTGTCGTCACCCAGAGATTACCCTCAAATTGCCACTGATCAATGATAATACCGCCGCTGATGATGGGGCGTTCGTCGCCATAGTTTTGATAAGAAATCTGGGCGTTCTTTTGCCCTGAATCTTTCGCTTCGAACCGCCACGGTTTTTTGACAAAATAGACGCCGTCGCGGAAAAAGACGGTGACGGGAAAAGAGTCAGCTGTACGGACAGCATCCCGCGCCCGCTCGGGCGTGGCAAATGGACCATCACTCTGGCCGATATTGGCTTCCGGCAATGTGCCGGACCAGGAGTCATTTCCAGAAGGGGAGACGTAAAAAAGAGTTTGAGCGACAAGAAACGTCGGCGCCAATAATAGCCATAGTAAGGTAGAATGGGATGTCATGGGCAAATCGCTTTCGTTAAACAAGTTCGGAGACTTTGAATACACGCCTTTTATCAGTCATGAAAGGTGATTTTGAATGCCACGGCATGTTCACAGGCATATTGTTCATTCGGCGTGATCATCAATGCATTTCCCGTTTGCTTCCAGCTTGGCTGCACGGTACTGCCCAAGAGCGAGATCGAAGCGATTTTGGGTGAACCTTTTTCGGCGGCAAGCGCGCGAATGACGATTTTACGGCTCGGTACCCCGAGCACAAAAGCGTAAAGGAGATCGCCCTTTTGGGTGAAGCGTATATCCTCTTCGGTATATCCTTTGCTCTTGTATTCGTTAAAGGAGGCACTTTCGTCCGGGAGCTCGGCAGTTCCTTCTCCAGAAACCTTCCATGGTCGGGTTCCATAGATGCCTTCGCCATTGACCCGCAGCCAGGCGCCGATGTCACGGAGAACCTGCTGTTGCTCGGTCGGAATGGCGCCGTCAGCCTGGGGGCCGATATTCAGCAGTAAATTGCCGTTTTTGCTGACAATATCAATCAGGACATCAACAAGTTCGTTGGCGCTCTTGTTTTCTTCGCCTGAAATATACCCCCATGACTTTTTACCGATGGAGGTATCGGTCTGCCAGGGATGTTCTTTGGTGGCTCGGCTGTTGCCCCGCTCGATGTCATACACCGCCGCATCGGCGGGGAATGATTCGTTCTTATAGTTGATGACCACGCCTTTGTCCCACTCGATGCCTTTGTTGTAATAGTACGCAGCAAATGATTTTCGATACGGTTCCATGGCCGGCTGTTCGATCCACCAGTCGAACCAGAACAGCTGCGGCTTGTATTTATCCACCAGTTCGACGCAGCGCAGCAGCCAATCATTCATATATTCCGGCGATGGCGTCTCTTCTTCTTCACGCGCCGGTCCGTAAAAATCGGCGACCATTGGATCATTGACATCTGAATTGAATTTGCGGCCGTTGTTCATGAACCACCAGTGTTCAATGCGATGAGAAGACACTCCGAAAACGATTCCCTGTTTCTCGGCTGCCTGCGCCAGTTCGCCGATCACGTCGCGCTTGGGGCCCATCTCTGCAGCATTCCAGCGGGAGAGGGCGGTTTTATACATGGCGAAACCGTCATGATGTTCGGCGACCGGGACGACGTATTTCGCTCCTGCTTGGTGGAATAATTCCATCCACTCTTCAGCGTCAAATTTTTCCGCCTTGAATTGCGGGATGAAATCTTTATAGCCGAATTGATCGTGTTTGCCGTAGGTTTCCACATGGTGATTGTATTCAATGGATTTTGGTTGATACATGTTGCGCGGGTACCATTCATTGGCAAACGCCGGCACGGAATAAACACCCCAATGGATGAAAATGCCGAATTTGGCGTCGCGGAACCAGTCAGGACATTCATAATTCTTCAAAGAGGACCATGTCGCTTGAAACCGTTTCGGGGCTTCAGCGGGGCAAAGAGTGATGAGAAGCAGGATCATCAAAACAAACAGTGATTTCATTTTCATCTCCTTTTTTATGGGGCTATCGATGTTGGTTAAGACTTTTCGGGGTACGGCTGTTAAATTCGTGACATCAACTGATCAATGATATTTTCTGTTAGAAGCTTCAAGCCACTTCTGAAAATCCGGGCTGGAGTAAAACCTCTTCGATAAAAGTCAGCATATTGGCCAAAGGCACATCGCCCTCGACGGCATGCGCCGGGGAAAAGATGTAGCTGCCGGCTCTTCCCAGGGCGAGCAGCCTGCGCCGCACGAGTGAATCGAGACATACTTGTCGGCATCGCGGATGACGCCGTACATGCGTCGCAGTTCCGGATAAATGAATTCACGCCAGATGGCGGGTCCCATCTGCAGGCCGCGTTGTTGTCCCCAGTCGTCGCCCAGGTGAACGGCATCGATATCAAATTCAAGCGCTTTTCTGATCTGAGCGATGTTATAGTCCGCAATCGCATGAAGCAGTTCGTGAACAAAGTCGGGATGTTCATAAAAATCCATCATCAGATTTTCCATTCCGCGCATGGTCCACGCCCGTTCATAGAGGGAAAAGCCGATTTGGAAGACGCGGAATCGGTCGCCATATTGATTAAGTTTTTGTGGAATGTCGGCGTAGAATCGTTCATCAAGCGGATTGGGGAAGCAATATCCGTTCAGTGTTGCCTCGGGCAGAACCGTTTGTTCGACAATGCCGATATCGTGGTCGATGGTGCGGTCCCAGACCACGCCGAAAACATCCCGGACCAGCTGGTAATCAAGCTCTGCAAAAAAGCCGATATCGCTGCCCAGACCCAAAAAATGGTTATGGAGGATATTCTGCACATCCGATGTCGAGTAATACTGCTCCAGCTTGCTCCTTGCTTCCTCGGTGAAGGAAAAGGACCACGGCACGTAGGGCGGCGCCTCACCATCAAGAACAGCGCGAATGACCTGGCGTTTTGTCATGATTGTGTTTCCAGGGTGTTTAAATGAATCGGTACCTTTTCGGATTACGTCGATGAAAATGTACAAAATTCGAGGATAATAGTCGAATGAATTCAACCAATTTTGAACGCCATCATCATGTTGCTTAAGGAAATATTCAAAAAAACGCAGAGACGCCGAGGTCGCAGAGGAACGCGGA
>RPQV01000440.1 GCA_003818595.1 Calditrichota bacterium | reverse complement strand
TGGAAATAATTGCCGGTGATCACCATCAATCCGATAAACGGGAATTGACTCAGCGTGATCGGTATGGCGTGACTGCCCAATCGTATAAGTTCCTCATTGCCGTGACTGAACGGCAAAAATGTCAGGCGGGGAAACAAAAAAATAAGCGCGGTCGCAAAGCATCCCCACAGTGTCGTCGTGTTCACCGCCAATATCAGCGTCTCTCTGACGCGGCTAAAATTGCGCGCCCCATAATTATATCCGATGATCGGCTGCACCCCTTGACTCAGTCCGATAATCGGCATAAAATTGACCATATGAACGGTGAAAATGACGCCCATAGCGGCAATGGCCAAATCTCCTCCATATTTGCTCAACCCCTGATTCACAAACATGAGAATAAAAACATTGGCGGCATTCATCACAAACATGGGCGAGCCGATGGCGGCCACTTTTTTGGTCAACTTGGCGGAGAAACGCATTTCGCCCAGTCGCAGTTTGAGAATGCTCGTACCGCGCAGATAATAGGCCAACACCCAGAACGCGGAAACAGCCTGTGCCAACACAGTGGCCCACGCGGCCCCTCTCATACCCAAATGGAAGACAAAAATGAACAGGGGGTCCAGCACCATATTCAGCAGGGCACCGACAATCAAAGTCACCATCGCGATGCGGGGATTACCTTCTCCGCGAATGAAATTATTGACGCCGAATGAAAAA
Organism: Calditrichota bacterium; assembly: GCA_003818595.1. Classification (GTDB taxonomy): domain Bacteria; phylum Zhuqueibacterota; class Zhuqueibacteria; order Residuimicrobiales; family Krinioviventaceae; genus Fontimicrobium. Next base: position 3,346 of record RPQV01000440.1, on the reverse strand, counting down.
ATGTTGGCCAATACTCCCCATATAATGATGCTGGTGTAATCCCGCGCCAATGGCAGGATCGTTTCACCGGCGCCGAAGATTCGGAGCAATGGCGTTAAAAAAACATTACCCAGAATCATGAACACTCCGGAAAACGCGACAAATAAAAACACTGCCTGATTCAGTATCTTTTGCGCGGCCTCCTTGTTCTTCTCACCCAAATGGATCGAGATGAGCGCATTTGAACCAAAACCGATGAGCATTCCCACGGCCATGATCATCATCATGATCGGAAAAGCCACCGTTGCCGCTGCCAATCCGTCGGCGCCAACGCCTTGACCGATGAAAATACGATCGACAATGTTGTACAGTGAATTAAAAAACGTGCCGATGATGGCAGGAAGTGAAAATCGCCATAATAGCTTTGGTATGGCTTCATCCTGCAGACGACGGATTTGTTGATGTTCCATGGGATCAGTCTCAAAAGTTGAGAAAAGAAATATTCATGTGATTAAACGCCGGCATCCGGATTCCACCAGCAGGGGCCTTTGTGCCTGACGGCTGCAGCGGCCAATCGGCGTATTCTGTCCATGTCGGCAGCTGAAAGTGGACGAAAAGAATGAGCGGCAGAAAATGCTTCATCCTGCTCATTGGGAAAAGACATTCCCAGCAAAGCGACATCCGGATCACAGGTCAGTGTATAATGCAGGCATTCGGCAACCGTCAAGGTCGGGAGGACGAATCGAACGTCTTTATTCCCCCCGGATGAAACTTTTCCCCGCGGTCGATTCATCAATGGCTGATTATAGCCGAAAGTATCACCGAGCAGCTTGCCCGCCGCAAAAGTCTTAAAGCCGATCGTTGCCGCTCTTTTTTCCCTGGCTGCCGGCAGTATGTCCTGAACATAACGGTCATCAACAAACGCGCCGACCGGAAACATCAAGACATCGCATCGATCAATTGTCAGCGCAGCCTGCAATACATCCGGATGATGCGATGAAATCCCGATAAAGCGCGCCTTTCCCTGCCGGACAGCAGCGGCCAATTGATCAAAACCGCTTTCGGGCTGCAGCAGTTGTTCCAGCAGTTCCAGGGAAGAGAGCCCATGAAACACAAAGGCGTCCGCGTATTCAAGCTTGAGACGCCGCAACGATGATTCAATTTGCGGCATGACCGGCTGATCAAGAAAATCAATTTTATCGATTATGAACAGCGAGTCCCGCCGCCCCTGAACCGCCTGCGCGACAATCTCTTCGGAATAACCGTCTTCATATCCAGGGGCCGTATCGATGACGTTCAGACCGGCATCCAGGGCTCGGCAAAGCGTCGATACCAGAGTCTCGCGGGGAATCTTCCGATCCGCCACATCCCCAATGCCCAACTGTGTCGCCATAAATCCGGTCCGCCCCAATTCCCGGCGAGGCTTGAATTGGCGATTGATCTCCATAGATTAATAAAACCTCTCTCATCCGTCTTTCGCAAAAGGTTGTGCCCGGCAGGCGAACAACCCGAAAGAATTACGAAATCCTGCCTGAAAAAACAAGGCTTTTCTTTATGAAACCTACAAGCCCGCTTTTCGTAACAGATATAAAAAGAATTAACCTGGGAGAGCCGATTATGCTTAAAGTCAGAACAAGTCGAGTGCTGTGCGCAGCCTTGATGATCACACTCGTTCTGTCGATGACCGCCAAAGCGGATTACGACGAGACCATCAGCAAAACATTTACCGTTAATCCGGGTGGAACATTGACGGTCAACACGGATTTGGGATCAATCGATGTCACCGGCAACGGCGGCGATGAGGTGAGCATCGACATTAAACGCGAAGCGGGTGCAGCGAGTGATCGGGAAGCAAAACGAATTTTCGAAGAAATGGAAATCACTTTTGAACAGCGGGGTGATGATGTTGCGGTGACCCTGGAATACCGAGACCGCAACAGTCTGTTTGACTGGATGCGAAAATGGCGCGTCCGCGTTCATTTCGTCATTCAGGTCCCGCACGAGTATAATGTTAATCTCAAAACCTCCGGCGGCGGCATATCCGTGGACGAACTGGCGGGCAGAGTCGACGCCAAAACCTCCGGCGGCGGCCTGAAATTCGGCAAAATTGACGGACCTGTTTTGGGGCGCACCTCCGGCGGCGGCATCGTGCTGCAGGAGTGCACCGGTACCGCTGATGTGCGAACGTCCGGCGGCGGCATTGATATCGGCCAGGTGAATGGAGACGTCGAAGCCCATACTTCGGGCGGTTCGCTAAAGATCGTTCAGGCAGTCGGAACCGTGGATGCCTCCACCTCCGGCGGCAGCATCACGGTTGAAGAGGTGATGGGAACCATCAGGGCTTCCACATCCGGCGGTTCGGTTTCCGCCAAGATTTCCAAGCAGCCCAAATCAGACTGCAGTCTGACCACCTCCGGCGGTTCCATCAACGTTTACCTGACGGAAGACATCAAAGCGACGGTTGATGCCAAGACAAGCGGCGGCAGAGTCACCACCGATTTCCCGGTGACCGTCGTCGGTGAATTGAAAAAAACCGAACTGCAGGCTGATATCAATGGCGGCGGGCCGCAGATCTATCTGCGCACCTCAGGCGGCAGCATCCATATTAAATCTTTTGAATAATCCCCCAACCAATTGTTCTCACGAGCAGGAAATGTCCGTCACGGTACGAACATTTCCTGCTCGTGTCCAACCGGTCACCGCAGAGCACCCAATTTTATCAACAGGCCTCGATGAGTCCCGCCAATTAAAGACCTCTTCCTTCACCCGGAGAATCAACCTTGTTTCGTAAGCACGACCAAACATAAAGCCGGTATCTGTCAGAAACAAATGATGTTACCAGATGATGTGATGCCGGTTCGGCTTATGTCTTTTATTGATATAAGCCATGGTTCTGCCGAACTTACAAATCATGTTGATAGGAATTCATTTTGATTTTAAATCAACCTGACGCTATCTCCTTCCAATCCCGTAGGGATGAAATGTTTATAGCAAATCAATACCCACAAGTTTGACAGACCCCGGGGTTGCCGCCGATAACCACTGCTTTTTAACATGTTTGTGTTGGCGGTAACCCCGGGGTCGGGAAGAGAGCCGGCACTGCCGCCGTCGCAAGAGGAGGACAGCTCTTCATGATCTTTCTGCGAAATTTGAGGGGGGTACCCTGAATACTTTATCATTGCTTTTTTGTCGCATAATTGCTATTCTTGGTAGATTTAAATATTCGTTTCCTATGCATACAGGTATTAACACCGGCAGCAGATTATCTAACTGATGGAGGATACGCATGTTCAAGGAACATCCCAAGGGATTATTCGTAGCATTTTTCGCCAATATGGGTGAGCGCTTTGGATTCTACACGATGATG
>RPQV01000439.1 GCA_003818595.1 Calditrichota bacterium | reverse complement strand
TCTCATTGCCGACAGCATTCAGGCCGTCGTTCCAATCGTGGTCACCGATCAACGGCAATCCCCGCTTGCTGCGCCATTTGAGTGCACGTTTTAGAGCTCGGCGACAATGGTCCCAAAGAGGCGTTGGTGTCGAGTCGTCGACAAAAGGAATTTTTTCGTCGAGCAGCGCGTAATCGCCGGTTTCTTTGATATACTCGGTGATGACAAAAGGAAGCCACAGCAAATTATCGCTGACGTTATTATGCAGGCCCGTTTCGGTGAAGGGATGCCACCAGTGATAAACAGAACCGTCTTTGAACTGGTGCGCCGCATGAAGAAGGATTTGTTTCTTGGTGCCGGAAGGATCGAGGGGCAGAAAAATCAGACTGTCCTGCAGTTGATCGCGAAAGCCATAGGCGCCGCTCTGCTGATAATAGGCTGCTCGTCCCCATAAGCGACAGGATATCGTCTGGTATTTCAGCCAGGTATTGGTCATAAAATCAAATGCATCATCAGGGGTTTCCACATGACAGGCGGAGAGGCGCTTTGACCACGAGGATCGGACTTGGCCCAATTCATAATGGGCGGCTGACGGCGTCAGATATTTTTTCAGCAGAGCCAGCGCCTCGACGCGCATTTTGGACAATCCGAGGACAAAGACAGTCTCATGCGATTGCTGGGGCGCTATTTCCAGGTTGACATTGAGAGAGCCGATCGCGTCTCCCCACTTGCCTTCACTGTTATGACTTTTTCCCCGCGACACCGCCGCCGGCGTCCGCAGATCGCCATAATTGCCGATGAAGGCTTCTTTGTCGCCATCGTAACTGCTCACCGGATCACTCGCCGCATGAAAGGCAATGAACGGCCAATCGCGGTTCCAGTGACGCCCCTTTTCATCGGCCACCTCCCACAGCCGTTTCTCCGCTGTCAACAACCGATGTTGATCATCATAACAGGTTTCGATGAATGCTTTATGAAATTCACGATGGGAGTCAGGAGCAAATCCCAAACACCACTCCAAATAACTGTAAACCTGCAGCCGTCGCTGGGTGTTGCCGGTATTGGTCAAGTGCAGAATCCAAATCTCCAGCGGATCATTCTCGGCGGCAAACAGAGTCCATTCGCTCTTGATATCCTGGTATTGTGCGGTGAAAACAGAATATCCGATTCCGTGCCGGCACTCATAGTCTGCTGCCGGATTTTTGACCGGCTGAAAGGAGGGCGACCAGATGTGACCCGAGTCGGCATCGCGCAGATAGAGAAATTTCCCCCAATTATCCTGCACCATATCCTGATGCCAGCGAGTCAATCGGTTGAAATTGCTGTGCCCGCTCCAACTGAAACCGCCGCCTGCCTGGGAGATGACAAAACCGTATTCGCCGTTCGAGATGACATTGACCCAAGGCTTGGGCGTATCCGGTCGAGTGATGACATATTCCCGACCGTCGTTGGTAAAGTAGCCATAGTTGTTTTGAAATTTAGCCATATTGATCCGTTCGTTAAAAGAGTAATCCTAATGTGAATCGCTGAGTGTTTTCCAACTGCTCGTCCAGTTTTACCAGCAGACAGAGACCGTCGCGGAAAAAGGATCAGTTCCCTGCTGTGCGATCTCTCGAGCAAATGGGTTTGCAGTGGTCAATTTGTTGACGATTGTCTTTCATCTCTGTTGATGATTATTAACATTCAATACGAGCAGCCGCACGACTGCCTGACCATTAATCCGGCGGAGAGCATGCGCTTTTCGATCTCGCCGGTCTCCGCCTCTTCGATGCGGTTGATGACGCGTTCGGTGGCACGGGAGACCATTTCATAAATCGGCATATGCACAGTAGTCAATCTCGGGCTGACGTACCTCGAAATCGGAATATCGTCAAAACCCACGATCGCGATGTCTTCGGGGATAGCCTTTTTGGCTTCTTTAGCCGCTTCCATGGCGCCGATGGCCATGTCGTCGTTGGCAGCAAAAACAGCTGTCGGCGGATCATCCAGACTCAGAATGCGTTTCATGCCAAAATAGCCGCTTCGCTTTTGAAAGTCGCCTTTGAATGCCAGTTCGCCATCAAAAGGAATATCCTTTTCCGTCAAAGCCGCTTGATAGCCTTTATGTCTCTCCCTGGCATCAAAATTATCTTCCGGTCCCATGATCACGGCGATGCGTCGGTGTCCATGCTCGATCAGATGCTGTACCACCAGATATGCACCGCGAAAGTTGTCGATATAATAGCTGTCGGCGTCGAGGCCTTCAAGGGAGCTTTCGAGCAGCACCAAAGGCAATTTTGTGGTCGACAGCAGCGGTAAAAGATCTTTGCGCAGCTGCGGCGCCATAAGCAGCAGGCCGTCGACCCGACCCTGGGCCATCAATCGCAGCAGACGTTCCATATCATCGAGGCGGCTGTGCGAACTGGAGAGCAGGATATGATAGCCGCGGCGAGCCGCGACCTCGTCGATGCCGCGGATCACTTCGGAAAAGAATTCACCGGAGAGGTCGGGGAGCACCACGCCGATGGTTTCTGTTTTTTTACGCATGAGACCGCGGGCGAGGATGTTGGGTGAGTAGGCGAGTTCTCGCGCCGTCTGCAGCACCAGGTCGCGTGTTTTGCTTTTGACGGACGAGCTGTCGTTAAAGACCCGTGAAACTGTGGCGATGGAGACGCCGGCGCGTTCGGCGACATCTTTGATGGTGTTCACAGCAATCCCTCGATGCAGGGAAGATGACGACGACTAATGAAAACGCTTACAATGAATTAAATAATTAATAAACAATGATAATGATACGATTCGTCATTAATAATGTAAGCGCTTTCATATTACAAATTCCGCTTCATATTGTCAAGAAAAATTTGCGCCGGTCGTCATGCCGGAAATGTCAAGAACATTGTCGCCAGCGTATCCCCCAATTTTCAGGAAAGCCAATAAGATTAATCTTTCGTTTGAGACAATGGCAGTGACGGGCGTCTTCCAGACCCCGGGGTCTGTCAAACAAACATAAGAACATGTCACTCCTACGGAGTTCCAAAGTATGGGTATTGGTTGGCTATAAAGATTCCATCCCTACGGGATTGGAAGAGGATATCGTCAGGTTGATCAAAAATCACAATGAATTCTTATCATCATGATTTGTGCGTTCGGCAGAACATGCCCACTCCGTGTGGAGTGGAATGTTTATAGTCACGTAAAAATAAAGCCGAGAAACTCCGTAGGAGTGACATGTCCATGTCCGGCGCACGGGTGAAGCATAGCTTTTATCTATAGAAGGCAAAAGCCGAACCGGAATGGGCGCGGATCGCATCTTCCTTAACGCCAAACGCTGCTGACAGATACCGGCTTTGCGTTTGGTTGTGCCTGCGAAATAAGGAGGCAAGCTATATTCAAGCGTTTTCATTTGCTGAACTCGATATTTATTATAGACCTTATAAGATTTAATTCTCCAAATTTGGGGGATACTCTTGAATACTCGCCGGTCGTCATACCGAATGCGTAAGGCCGTGGACGATTCCCGACCCCGGGGTTGCCGCCCATTACCACTGCTTTTATCCCATGTCTGTGTCGGCGGCAACCCCGGGGTCTGTCATTGCCGTACATTTTTCTTGCAAGTTATCGCGCTTTTGCAGATATTTGAGCGGACGACGATGCTTTTGAGGAGTTTCGGGGTTCCGGCGCTGTCGCTTGGCTGTCCGGTTTGATTGATCTTTCCGCAGAGGGAGCAAGGGTATCATGAGGCCATGCTTTTATCGGGGTTTGGACAGAACATGGATTCTGCTTGTCGTCATCGTCTTGATGTTTCATTCCACCGCGTTGCTTTTCGCACTTGATCCGCACAAACGCATCACCCAGTACGACATGCGGATTTATACAGCCAAAGATGGATTGCCGATGAATTCCCTCAAAAAGGTATTTCAGGACTCCAAAGGCTATATTTGGATCGGCTCCCAAGAAGGATTGGTGCGTTTTGATGGGGCAGAATTTCATATCTTTAATAAAAGCAAATATCCCAACCTCAAATCGAATTGGATTTGGGATATAGATGAAGATTCGCAGGGCAACTTATGGCTTGCCACCAATGGCGGCGGCGTT
>RPQV01000438.1 GCA_003818595.1 Calditrichota bacterium | reverse complement strand
TTGGCCGAACCGGGTCATCCCAATCTACCCATGGTCGGAACCCTCATCGGCCTGCCGCTGGAGTGCAAACCGCAATTAAGCGTGCTCTATGAACAGGCGGAAACCCGAGTTGTCGGTAAAATCGCTTCAATAAACGAGGGCGAGATTTCCAACGTTCGCGCTGCATCCAATCAGTGGTTTCCCGAAAAGACAGTCGAGCTGGGCAGCGAAGGCACTCTGCGGCGACAGCGGGTGCAACAAATTCGATTTTACCCGGTGCGCTACCTCGAAGGACAACAATTGGCTCATATCACGCGTTCTTTACGGCTGCGCGTCGATTTCGGCAATTATCCGGTTCAAGTCGGGATGACGAATCTCACTGATCCATACCAGACTGTATACGATGACCTGATCATAAACCATGAGCAAAGCCGCTCCTGGCAGCAGCCCGATGCGGTGCGCTCGGCATTGAGCAAAACGGCCGGCAAACCTACTGGGTCGGTGCGGCTGTATGTCCAAGATGATGATGTTTATGGCGTCACCGGCCGGGAATTAGCCGATGCCGGATTGGATTTGAGTGAAATCGATCCCCGAACATTGGCGTTGACCTGGAGAGATGAACCCGTCCCCATGATCGTGGAGGGTAATTCCGATGGTCGCTTTGATTTTGACGACCGCATTATTTTCATCGGTGAACACGCATCCGGCGATGAGACATATCGTTCTTTTTATTCCGATCATAATGTTTATCAATTGTCATGGGGGGCGCAACCCGGACTGGGATTTGCACCGCTATTGGTCACTCCTTCATCGGCGGCGTCTGATACCCTGGATTACGCATCCTATACGCTTCATCTGGAAGAGGATCAACGGTTTGAAAGAATGGTGGGATACGCCGGGGAAACGGACGATCATTGGTTTTGGCAAAAGCTGTCCAACGACAGCCCGTTCTCCATTCCTTTCACCCTTCCGCATCAACGACTCGACAGTCCGCTGCAGCTCACCGCCGCTTTTCATGGCTTGACGCAGATCAAGAATGTCGAACTGGATCATCTGGTGCAGCTCTCGGTAGACGGGCAGGCGATTGGCGAAATTGGAGGATCGGACAATAATCCATTTCTGTTCGTCGGCAAGCCGTTTGTAACCTCGAACATGACATCGCATCAGCTCTCTTTTGACCTGCCGCTGCCGCCGGGCGTCGACGTGGATCAGCTCTTTTTAAATTGGGTCGAAATCAACTATCATCGAAATCTGCAGGCTGATGCCGGCGAATTGACTTTTGATCTGCCGGGTGAATCGGATGTCAGTTTTCGAGTACAGGGATTTCAAACGGATCAGGTGCTTTTTCTCACCGCCAATGGCTATCGCCTTTCCGGATATGAGAGCCGCAGCACGACGGACGGCTACCAATTTCTCTTTTCATATCCGTCATTGCAGGCGACGCGCGTTTACGCCGTGGAGAAGAAGCGTCTGGCTGTCGTCTCTCGTCTCGAGGTGGATGAGCTCTCCAATTTGCGCGAAATGCATCATCAGGCGGATTATATCGTGATCACCCATCGTGATTTTGCGGCGGCGGCCAAACGAATTGCGGATTATCGTCAATCTAAAGGATTAACGACGTACATTGCAGACATTCAGGATGTGTATGATGAATTCAGCGGCGGCAATTTTGATCCCCGCGCCATTCGACAGTTCGTCCAGCATGCGTATTTCAATTGGAGCAAACCAGCACCCACGTATCTGCTGCTGATCGGCGATGCGACCTCGCTCATGGATAAAGAACAGGGAGTGAAAACGCCGGTTCATTTTCATACATTTCTGCCCAGCATGATGGTCAATACTTTGTCTTTTGGTATGACTTCGAGCGATAATTATTTTGCCGCCGTGGCGGGTGATGATGATTTGCCCGATCTCTTTGTCGGACGCATTCCCGCCAATACGCTGGAACAAGCCAACGACATCATCGACAAAATCATCGCCTATGAATCCCATCGTCCCACGGAAGAATGGCGCCGTCATATGACCCTGGTTGCGGGAAACGGCGAGTTTTTCAGTCAGGCGGCAGAATATGTGGATAAGCACCACTTGCCCGACTGGATGGTGACTCATAAATTATCCACCGATTATACATCGCCGATTTTTCATACCACCGAAGATCTCATCAATTGGATTAACGACGGGCAATCCATCATCAATTTTCTCGTCCACGGCGCCGGTGAACAGATCGATGATGCGAATCTCTTTTCCAAGGATGATCTGCTGCGCCTGACCAATGCGGATCGCTATGCGTTCTCCGTCACCATGTCCTGCTATATCGGCCATTTCGACAATCCGGAAAAAACGTCACTCGGTGAAGAATTGCTCTCCGCTCCCCATAAAGGCCTCATGGCGCTCTTTGGTTCAGCGGGTAAATCCTACCTCTATTCGGACTTTTTTTTCAACAACGCCCTATTCGACGGCATTTTTCGACTAAATCGACGGTCGCTGGGTGAGATCACCACCGGCGCCAAATACGATCTCTTCACGCAGACGCGCGGATTCAATGAACCGATACGCAATTACCTGCTGCTTGGCGATCCGGCAACGCGCCTGCAACTGCCGGAAAACACGATCGATTTAAAATTATCCAAAAACGTTCTCGTCGAGGGAGATCGGCTGCGCGTATCCGGCACGATCGCCAACGGCGCTTCGGGTGCGATTCATTTTTCCGCACTGGATGAAAGCGATTCGCTCCTCATCGATTCGGAGGGTCAGGTTGCCAACGGCCGCTTTGATGTCGAGATCTTGACCATGACGCCGCAGCTGCGACGTCACTGGGGGCGTCATGGCGGTGATGGATATATACGAGCCTTTTTTACCGACGGCAATCAATCAGCCGTCGGCGTGCAGCCTTTCAGCGTCATCCGACCCTTGTTGAAGCAGTTCACTCACGTACCGATCAAACCGGTGAGCTTTGAACCGGTTGATTTCATCGTCGAGATCGACCCCCTTACGGCGCAAGAGAGCGGCGGCATCAAATCCCTGCAGCTGCAATGGAGCACAGAAGCAGAGCAATGGAATGAGCTGCCGATGAGCCTGTCCGGTGATGGAATATGGCGCAGCAGCACCTCTCTGTCTCAGGAAGAGGGACAGGTTGTGCAGTACAAATTGTTGATCACCAATGAGTCAGGACTTGTTACCGAATCGGAGATTCACGAGTATCGTGTTTTATACAAACCCGATCTGTACACGGATAGTTCTCCGATTTGGCTCAATAACGGAGGGGATTATCTGCAGCTGACCATTAAGAACCGCGGCGAATCGGATGCTTTTGCCGTGCCGGTGCGAATTTGGAACATGACCTCGAATTCCGCCGTCGTCGATCAGTTCATCGTTCCCGCCGTTCGCGCTCGATCGGACACAACCGTGCACATCCCGGCGCCGGCTCTGCAGTCGGGCAGCTATCAGTTTGCCGTTCAAATCGATCCGGACAGTGTGATCAGTGAAGAAGAAAAAAACAACAACCAATTGATTCGTCCCCTCAATCTGATCACCGCGGCCGGCGGATCGAGCGGAGTCATGCGATTTTTCGACAACGACGTCACCCTGACCTTGCCCGAAGCATCGGTTCCCCGCAATGTCTCTCTGGATATTCGCAGCGGTGCGACCAAAACCATTGAACAATCCGCAGTCGCCGCCTCGCTCATCCTGCTGAAATCTCAGCAAGCCGCCGGTCCGCAGATCTATGAGCTGGTTTTTGCGGATTCGACCATGAAAACGATCAAGCCGATCACACTGACGATGGCCTATGAAAAAGAGGATTCGACGACACTGCGGCTGCTGTCAGAACATGCGCTGCGCCTCTACACCTGGGACGAACAGGCGCAATTGTGGAAGGGATTGAACACCACCCATGTCGCCATCAGCAGCCGATTGGCGGCTTCTCTGCCCGCCGGGGCGCGCTATTTTGCCATTATGGCCTGTACGGATCAACAACCGCCTCTGGTACGCCTGGACGTGGAAGGTCAAAATTTCGCCGACAGCGATGTGGTGCCTGCCAATCCCAAACTGCTCATCTCCATCGAGGACAACAGCGGCGTTGAC
>RPQV01000437.1 GCA_003818595.1 Calditrichota bacterium | reverse complement strand
CCGGCATCGGCATGACCGCGGAGGAGACGAGCCGCTTGTTCGAAGATTTTTTTCGAGCCAAGAACAAATATACTCGAACCATCACGGGCACTGGATTGGGTTTGACGATTGTCAAAAAGATTGTCGATGCATATGCCGGAATCATTGAAGTGGACAGCGAATTCGAAGTGGGCACGGTTTTCAGCGTTCGACTTCCTATCAAGGATAATTTGAATTGAGGTATCGAAAAGGAACGTTTCATGGAGCTTACGCAAATCGTCAATCAACTGCAACTGGATGTTCTCAGCGGCGGATCGCTGAATGGAGAAATTCGTTACGGTTACATTTCTGATATTCTCAGCGATGTGATGGCTAAATCGCCCAAATCGGCGTTATGGATCACCAATCAGACCCATGAAAATATCCTGGCGTTGGTTTATTTCAAAGGTTTGGCCGGCGTCATTTTGCCGGAGGGCCAGCGATTGGATGAATCCCTGCTGATGAAAGCGCAGCAGAAGAATATTCCGGTTTTTTCATCCAAGCAATCTGCCTTTGATCTCGCCGGGCAGCTCTACGGATTGGGCATCAGGGGGCGGATGTAAACGTGCGCTGGTTCAAGGCGGATTTGCATATCCACACCATTCTGTCAGCGTGTGCGGAATTGACGATGGGACCCAAAGACATTGTCCGTACGGCTCTGGAACGCGGCCTGGACGTCATCGCGATCACTGACCACAATTCGATGGAGAATGCGGCTGCGGTGATCGGCGCTGCGCGGGAAACCGCTCTGTTTGTGATTCCGGGAATGGAGGTGTATACGCGGGAAGAAGCGCATATGATTTGTCTTTTTGAAAAATTGGCGGATGCCCTCGCTTTTCAGGAAGTCATTTATGACCATCTGCCGCAAGGTGAATATGATGGTGATATTTTCGGCATGCAGTATATTTGTGATGCGGATGAAAATATCGTCGGCGAGAGCAAACGATTTCTCGCTTTTCCGGTTGATCTGCATGTTCATCAGGTCGCCGGTTTTGTCGTTGATGCGGGCGGTATCATTTATCCGGCGCATATTGACCGCAAGTCCAATAGTTTGTTGCACTCGCTCGGCTTTATTCCCAATAATCTCCCCTTGTCGGCAGTAGAGATCGTCAGACCTTATGACGAGGCGATTCAACAGATGCGTTTTTTGTTGAAAAGTCCCTATTCGATCCTCCGCTCATCGGATGCTCATGACATTCGACAGCTTGGAGAAAAATATACTTTTCTTCATATGGAATCATTAAATTTCAGCGAGTTGAAAATGGCGATTGAGCAGCGGGACGGACGCAGGACCGCCTTGTCGATCGAGGAAACATGCGTGAACTCTCATTAAATATTCTCGACATCATCACCAACTCGGTCGAGGCGGAAGCGACGCGGGTGATTTTGGTGATCGAGGAATGGCAGACGCGAAATCTGCTGCGGGTGCGCATTCGTGATAATGGTCGCGGCATGAGCGATGATTTAATGAGCCGAGTGTTGGATCCCTTTGTGACCACCCGTACGACGCGCAGCGTCGGCATGGGATTGTCGCTTTTTCGACAAATCGCATTGTCGACTGACGGCGATTTGGTGTTGCAGTCAGCCCTGGGAGTGGGCACTACCGTCACCGTCGATCTCCGATTGAATCATTTGAACCGTCCGCCATTGGGTCGAATTTCCGACACCGTGGTTAATCTGGCGATTGGCGCCTTGGATGTTCATTTTTATTATATACATCACACTGAATCCGGAAGGATGATTTTTGACTCCTTTCGGTTGTTCGGATATATGGAAGAAACCGGTTGCGGACTCTATCAGACGATCGTGCCGATGAAAGAAAAAATCCAACGGCAGCTTAAAGCCATTCATTCATCAGCGCTGTAGAAAAACACAAGATAACGAAACCAATAAATCAATTAACACAGGAGAGTCATTGTGAAAACGCTGGAAGATTTGCGGGCCATTAAGGAAAAGGCCAAAAAGGAGATGGCAGCTCGGGAAAAGACCGCCAAATACAGGATTTCTGTGGCAATGGGAACCTGCGGAATTGCAGCGGGTGCCCGAACGGTCATGAGCGCCATGCTGGATGAGATCAGCAAGCGTAATGTTGAAAATGCCATGATTTCACAGACCGGTTGCCTGGGATATTGCGACCAGGAACCGATGGTTCAGGTTACTGGGCCGGATAACAACACGATCACCTATGGCAAAGTGACGGCAGAGATCGCTCGCCGAATCGTCTCCGAACATGTGCTTGGTGATGCAGTCGTTTCGAGTTATGTTTTCAAACAAGGTTAATTTTCCCCGACATCGAGAATTATAGGAGGTGCAGTAATGCAGGATTTAAAGCGGGTGGATGAGATCGTAGTAAGCTATGCGAAAATGCAAACGCCTCTCATCTACATTTTAAAGGACATCCAAAAAGAGTTCGGTTATCTTTCGGACCCGGTGCTGACACATGTGGCCAAAGCCACACAGATACCGCTCAGTGAAATTTACGGGGTGGCGACGTTTTATAGTCTATTCACGACCACACCCAAAGGCAAGCATGTTGTGCGGTGCTGCAATAACGCCCCATGTTTTGTCAACGGTTCCAAAGAAGTTTTGGATAAAATCAAAGAGTACCTGGGACTTGAAATGAATGAAACGACTCCCTGCGGAACATTCACTCTCGAATTCACCAGCTGCCTCGGTTTGTGCGCGGTGGCGCCGGTGATGATGGTGGACGACGAGGTTTTCGGCAATTTAACGCCTGAAAAAGCCGTGGCAATTCTCAAGGATTATAAGATGAAAGGTAAGTCGAATGCATAGAAATCATGTATTGATAGCAATGGATGCCCATACCATTGCTCAAGGCGCCCGTTCCGTGCGCGATGCGCTCGTCCGTGAACTGGAAATGGCGTCTTTGGCTGCAGAAGTCAAGGTTATTGAAACCGGCAGTCTGGGCATTTACAACAAAGGCGTTGTCCTGGTCATTTTCCCTGATGGGATTTACTATACCGGCGTTAAAATCGAAGATGTCTCTGAAATCATCTCCGAACATTTGATTAAAGGTCGTCCGGTTGAACGGCTGCGTTACGCCGATCTTCCGTCGATTGAAACCCCCAAGGGTGTCGGTCAAGTTGCACGTTTTGGCAAACAAGTTCGCGTCATTTTGAAAAATGCGGGCGTTATTGATCCGGAGAGTATCGAAGAGTATATCGCTCATGACGGTTATGAAGCATTAGGCAAGGCGCTCACCTCCATGAAACCGGCGGATGTCATTGCTGAGGTTAAAAAGTCCGGTTTGCAGGGCCGCGGCGGCGCGTTTTTTCCGACTGGTCTAAAATGGAGTTTTGCTGCCGGCGAAACCGCTCAGCCGAAATACATTGTCTGCAACGCCGATGAGGGAGAGCCGGGCACATTTAAAGATCGGCTGATTCTGGAAGGTGATCCGCATGCCGTGATTGAAGGCATGTTGCTGGCCGGATATGCAGTCGGCGCAACGATGGGTTATGTGTATATCCGGGGTGAGTATAAAATGTCCATTGAACGACTCAAGAGAGCGATCGAGCAGGCGCGTCGGCATGGACTTTTGGGATCGAATATCTTCGGTTCCGGCTTTAACTATGATCTTCAGGTGCGTGAGGGCGCCGGCGCCTATATTTGCGGCGAAGAGACTGCTTTGATCGAATCCATCGAAGGCAAACGCGGCGAACCGCGCGATAAGCCGCCGTTCCCACCATCCGTGGGACTGTGGGGCAAGCCGACGATTGTCAACAATGTGGAAACGCTGGTCAATATTCCGCAAATCATCGCTCATGGCGCCGAATGGTATCGCACCTTGGGAACTGAAAAGAGCCCGGGAACCAAAGTGTTCACGATGGTCGGCAACATCAACAATCCCGGATTGATCGAAGTGCCGATGGGCATCACCCTGCGCGAAATCATCTATGACATTGGTCATGGCATTCCCGACGGTAAGGGTTTCAAGCTGGCGCAGATGGGCGGCACCACCGGCGGCATTCTCACCGAAGAGCATCTCGATCTGCCCATGGCTGTGGAAACGCTGCGCGAAATCGGCTCAGGATTGGG
>RPQV01000436.1 GCA_003818595.1 Calditrichota bacterium | reverse complement strand
TAATAATTTTGAAAATCATATGCGGAAAACTTTTCTAGTAATTATACTCGCTGTAACAGCGTCTGCACAATCAATATCTGGAATTCTCGAAAAAAATACCGAACTCGTTACAGACTTATCACCCTGGGAGATTACAGCTGACCTGACAGTCCCGGCCGGGATCACTCTCACGATCCAAGCGGGTTGCATTCTCGAATTTACTCCGGCAGCGCACCTATACATTGAAGCAGGCGGATGTCTAAAAGCTGAAGGGACAGCCGAACATCGAATTCAGATGAACAGCCGTAATTCGTCCGAACACTGGAGAGGAATTCGTTTCATCGACTCACTTGAAGAAAATCAACTTTCATTCATTGATATGATGAACGGCGACGCCTCGCAATACTGCATTTTGGTGGACCATTCTCGCTTGCATTTGAAGCATTGCACCTGGAATCCCACCAACAAGACAATAGTCGAACTCTCGCATCCATCCGCCGTGATCGAATCCTGCGTATTCCCAGCGACAACAGAGGTTGAGGTGATTCATGGGACGAATCTCGAAAAGGAAGAGTACTTGATCCTTCGCGGCAATACGTTCAACTCGACCACAGGATACAATGATATTATTGACTTTACTGGTTGCAGTCGCCCTGGTCCCATTTTTCAAGTTTACGATAATCTATTCCTTGGGGGAGGAGACGATGGTCTCGATTTGGATCACACAGATGCCTTTATTGAGGGCAATATATTCATGAATTTTCACAAAGGCCATACCGGTTCGAGTACCTCAAATGCCATCGCAACAGGTGTCGACCAAGGCATCTCATCGAATATCACTGTTGTTCGCAACCTATTTTTCAATAACGATCACGGCATACTGCTAAAGGAAAATTGTTATTTGCGCGCAGAAAATAATACATTTGTGAACAATCGATACGCCAATGTCAATTTTAGCGAATGGCCTGATAGAAATGTCGATCCGGGTAAGGGAGCTTTATTTGACAGTAACATATTCTGGAAATATGAAAAGGCTTTTGAAAATATCACATCTCAACCGGGAAAACAGGATCCGAGCATCATTGTCAATCGCTGCATTATTACTCAAGAAATGCATCATCTCGGCGTAGACAATCTGGATATTGATCCTCAGTTCGTCGATCCAGAAGGAGATTTTCATCTGCAACCCGGTTCCCCAGCGATAGGCAGAGGTGAGAATGGATTGGACATCGGAGCATATGTTCCCGCAGGAGTATCTCTTTCAGGTGAACCGGATGAAACCACGTCGTCAGACAGCGCTTTAATTTCGATTGCCGGACCGGGAATGACTGACTATCAATATGTCCTGAATGATCCGAATGGCGTATGGAGTCAGGTGTTTTCCGTGGACATGCAGCCCCAGATTGAACTGCTCAATCTGAAACGAAACGAATCGTACGAACTCTATGCCCGCGGGAAAAATGATGCAGGGTTATGGCAGCTCAATCCACCCTTTGCAAAAACAAAAACATGGACCGTCGTCGCAGGAAGCAAAATCGATTTTAGCCATGAACAAAACATGCCCTTCGGATCGGACTTGCTGATTTTTCCAAATCCTTTTAACGGACAATCAAAACTTACTTTTTCGACGGTAAGACCTGTTTTTGTGACCGCTGAACTGATTGACATCCTTGGTCGTCACGTCCAAACTCTGTTTGCGCAGAAATTTGATACTGGTGTTCATCAATTCAGCGTCAATGGTGCTTCTATACCCGCCGGCATCTATCATGTTTTGCTGGTCGGTGACCATGTTTCAATAACAAAAAGAATTGTATTAATTCGATAGCATGAACAAGCAAAAAAAAATGCCCGACTAAAGTCAGGCATTTAATTTCCGCTCCGGTGGTAGGACTCGAACCTACAGCCTAGTGGTTAACAGCCACCCGCTCTGCCATTGAGCTACACCGGAATGTAGTTAGGCAATATAAATAAATTTGTCAAACTTGTCAAGTTTTTCTTTCAAAGGAAGGGTTGTCTATTTGCGACGTGTTCTTGTCGCATCCCCATCATCATCGCTGCTTTCTGAAGAGGTGTCCGTTCGACGCTCCACAGATCGACGGGAATCTATCGTATCTTGTCTCTCTGAAGAGGTATCCGTTCGACGTTCCTCAGAACGACGAGAATCTATCGCATCTTGTCCTGCAGAAGAATCCGATGACTCTTGCGTATCTGATTTCTCGAGCGTCTGAACTGCAGGCGCTGTAACAGGTGATACAGCCGGTGTTGAATAGGATGCCCCGCTTTCAGCATGTCTCGCACCCGTCCCCTCGTATGATTCCGCACCATCGACGTCTGTCATGACCATCTCATCCTGCCACCACGGCGAACCTGAATAGAATTGCCAATTCATGTCGCTCTCGGCAGCTGACGGCAAAATGGGCGTTGAATAAACTGATTCCTGATGACATTCGCTGCAGTCATCGCCGATGGCAACATCGCCCCATCGGTAGTCCTGAACTGACGGATGCGAAAAAGATGTATAACATCCATACGTGGTGAGCAGGATAACCGACAAAATGAAAATGCCATAAATTGTCATGCGTAATCTTGATGAACTCATCGCATTATGCTTCCATAGTACGAAAAAGTGATTATGCGCCGCACATTTGGTTTGCCATCTTCCCTCCCAAGAGCATTTTGAATGTCAAAATCAAAAAAGATATTATTTCCAAAAGCCCAGCGGATTCCCATATTCAAAATCCCTTGCTGATACCTGCCGGCATCGTTCAGCGCAAAATCATATTCCAGTAGAATCGCAATGTCACGCGCTAAATTAAAATTACCGGCCATAAAGATCGTCGGACTGGATTTTTTATTCGCACGTTTATTCAAGCTGTAGCTGACTCCGGTATGCAGCGTAGAGGTGATGACGGAAGAATAGACCTTTGACACAACGCAATAAATTCCTCGCGGGAGGAAATCATATTGCCCGAGAGAATCATTCGCGGTTGCTGTCTTTTCCTCATCGATGATTTTATAAGGTTCCTTGAGGTTTTTTTCTGACCAATAAACACCTTGTCCCTGCGTTTCGATACCCAAGGTCACTGCCGGAAGGCGCAGGCTTTCATCGACCGCACGGTACTTCAAGTGAATCCCGGGCGTTTTATGCCAAAAGATCTGTTGTTTTTCGCCGATAATATTGGTTCCGCCGTAGGAAATTCCGAACATCATTTTGTTGGAGATGCCGGCCGAAAGGCTGCCCAGCAAACCCCCATTCTGAAAAATGCGGACACCGGTATAGAAATCCCCGCCCCGCAAAATACTGGCTGTAGGCATATCTATAATATGCAGCGGTTTCGTGAAATATGTTTCCTCTTTTAGAGTCACATAACTGCCGCTAGACATCTGTCGATATCCTGTCTGCGATAAAAGCGGCGATGTGACGGCTAAAAGAAAAATCAAAACCGAAAAAATAGAAAGGGTCATCCTACTGCCCATCATAACCTCAAAGTTTAAGTTAAACCCTTTTTGTCAATGTAAGATAAAATGCATACAAAGTCAATAGGCCTAACCAGTTGAATCATGAGGAAATCAACTATAAAATGGTAATGACACTAAAGATTACAGAAAATGTGAACATTGAACGAGGTTTTTCAAAAACAGGGCCCGTCGGAAAGAGATAAACATATTGAAATTTTGAACGAATTTTGGTGAGCGACCCCATGAGCGAATGAGTTCCGACACCCGCCGAGACCGCCAGTCCGGAATAAACCTGCTCTGTTTGAAGAACCTTGGCATTATCCACCCACAAGCCGGCGCCTGCAGAAAAATAAATGCCGCCAGTGCTCTGTTCCATTTTGCGCTGCCATTGACTGGCGCTTTGACGATCATAGTTGGTTAAATCGACAATACGATGAGATAGACCCGCTAATAAAAGTCCGGAAATATCTTTTTCGTCTTCACGAAAATGCAGGGTTGTTCGAGGTTCAATCTCGAATAAAAAATTTTTATTAAAATAGTAAGCCCAAAGCGCAACAATATCAACATTTGTGACCGTCGTATCGTTGTCTGTTGATGTCCAGAAAGAGCCCCTCCTCCCATTTCTTGAGACCCCCTTTTTTGTGC
>RPQV01000435.1 GCA_003818595.1 Calditrichota bacterium | reverse complement strand
AGTGATCGTTTATTATTTCATTTACTATGTCGGTAATAAAGGATTGACAGCGGCTTTTTTGACTGGCGGCACGCTTTTAGTCATTGCTTCGATGCTGCTGCCCAAATGGTTAACGTTGAAATTCGGCAAACGGAATTCGTTGGTAGGTCTATTGATCATCACAGGAGTAGCCATCGGCTGCAACTGGTTTGCACGGCCGCAGGATATTGTTTTGATATTTGTGCTCCATTTCATTCAGGCTGTTATCTCCGGACCGACCATGCCGTTGTTGTGGTCGATGATGGCGGACGCCGCGGATTATTCTGAATGGAAGACTGGGCGACGAGCCACGGCTCTATTTTATTCGGCCTCAACATTTGCTCTCAAATCGGGCGGTGCTTTGGGTGGCGCTTTGGCGTTATGGATACTGGCGGCCTATGGCTATCAGGCAAATGTTGAGCAAACGCCATTTAGTCTGCTCGGCATGCGTCTGATGATGAGCTTTTTCCCTATGGCGGGCGTGTTCATTTGTGCGGCTTTGGTGGCATTCTATAATCTCTCCGAACGCCAATTGATGGAAATTGAAAAAGATCTGAATGATCGGCGCCGAAAAAGATGAGATTAATGGGCGTCAATCCGGGGATAAGTAAAATGCCTTCTCCATCCCCTGCATTCCGCTCGTGAAGAAGGCGAAAAGCTCTGGGCGAATAAGTGAATAGACTAGGATTGAGGTCCAGAGGGAATAAATTCCTTTAATAAAAGTTCGGTAGTATTCCCGCTGATGACAGCTGTCCAGCTCTGCTGAATCAACTTGAAACCGATGTTTTTGATCATGATATAGCTTACATACTTATCGCTCGATAGTTCATGAAAATCAATCGATTGGATATCACTAGTGTCAGGTAATACAACCTTGATGTGCGTCGCGCACCGGTGAAATGAGGGAATACCAGGTTCGGATAAGCGATCAATAGTTGAGCCGACAATTTTCAAGACAGAATCCTGAATCACCATCAAAAGTGTGTCCGTTTTGTCGGTAATGTAGATAATCGAATCGCTCCTCTGAGTTTTAATGATTTTGGTTGCGCTTGAAATAATCTGTACAGTAAAACTGTCAGAAGGTGGGTGGTGTGCTATGATTTTCACGACTTCTTCACCGACTATAGTGATATCCGGCCAGTAAAGACCACTCTCTTTATACACCACTGAATAAATCCATTGGTTTCCCTGAACAATGGGGAAAAAATTGATGGATTCGATGCCACTGGAATGGTCAGCGTCCGTACCCATTTTCTGGGTGCAATCAGACAAAGTCAATATAACAGCGGCTAAAAGTAGGAGGGGAAAATAGTGTGACAGATTTCGCATCTTTTCCTGCCTTTCAACTGCGTCAGTTACTGCAATCCCATATTCTCTCGGCAATCCCATATTCTATCGGAATTCAACCTTGCAAGCCAACCTGGTCGTCCCGAATGCATAGACTACCATGATTTTTTAATAAAATGCTTGTCGTTAATCATCGTAAATTTGATATATTCAGCACCGTAAAAATTCCAAAATGATCGCTCGCGTGAACACCATCGATGATTTTTTTCATCACAACTTGACTGGACTGAACAGAGACGAGGTTTGAAGAGATCAACAAAGCCGGTCCGATAAAAATATAATCAATTCTCTTGGAAATAAATTTCGAATATCTTTCCATTTTATCGATCAAACGAATTCCGCACGGAGGGAATTGATCTTCAAGATAGTAAATTTTTTGATTTAAATTTTCATTTGGATCCCAAGTATATCCCAGAGTGTCTTGATTGAAGAACGAATACGTATCAACCATTCCATATTGTATCAATCTGGAGATTTCTTGAGAATTACTTTCGGCATTGAAATCCCCCATGAGAATAAAAGGATGATCACCGGCCTTTCGGCGTATAAAATCTATTGTTTTTTCAGATTCCGATAATCGCCATTGTCGACCGTTTTCAATGTCAGCCAATAGATTTTGAAATTCCGTTTCATTGGTTTCATTATTTTGCAGCAGTTCCGACGCTTTGGCCATGATCTCCGGTGATCCTGTCAGCGAAGCGTGCCAATGGGTTGCAAAAACAAACAACGGCATGTTGTTGAGCACTATTTTAATCGCCAAGATTTGAGTTGCGTCGGAAAAATGAAAGCTGGCCCAATTCCCCACATACCCGCCCGATAATTGTTTACGACCGATGAATTCTGCATAGAGATGTCTTTGTACCAATATGGCGTCGCCTTCGCGCAAATTCGACGGCAATCCCAACGCACCCAAACGAATTCCACCCAATCCGACATGATAAAACACCTGAAATCCAATCTCATCTCCTAGTCGCAGGACAAAGTTGGGAAGTTTATTGGCCTCGTGTATGCCGATAATGTCGGGTTTTAATTCTTTGATCTGTTCAACTAGAGCCTTGAACCGCTTTTCGCGAACACTGGCAATTTCATACTCTCCCATTTTCAGATTGCCCTTGTAGTCAAGTCCGGACCAAACATTAATATCGAGCACTCTCAAAGCGACCTGCTGTGGGAATTGCTGTGCTTGAGCAGCTTCCTGCATCATCAGCAGTGCGAGAACGATGCCTAACACTTTCAGGTAATCTTTCATGCGTGCGCCCCGCCGTCGTTGTTCAAGAAATTTATTTTCATTTTAAGAATTAATCAATGATCGCACCGCCCCACTCCACAGCGACAAAACCCTTTCGTTCCCAATCGGGTAACGCCGGAACAGGCAATTCAATTCTTTGCCATAATGGAGAAAAGAGCGTCCATATTCGAAAAATATGTTCAGGCCGAGGGTTTATTTCAAGAGTACAATAAGGGGTGACTTGATCATCAGTCAGAGGATAAACAGCATAATAAGGCGCATGTTTTAGTTCAGGCTGCCAATATTCCATAAAGTCATTAATTTCCCGATCACTCAATCCGTACTTTTTTAGAATTCGCGGCATCTCGGCGGCAAATTCGTTCTGTGACAAGCACCAACCAGTAGTACCTTTGGCGATGTTGACCTTTACTTCATAGAATAGGTAACCCTCGGTTCCTTCAATACTTCCATCTGGAAAGGCCATGACTTTCCAACCGTCGTTATATTCGGGGATACAGGCAGTGATTTCCCCCTCAGGAAAAAGAGTTACCTGCACCTGTTGGGGTGTGCTCGGATAGAGATAGATGTTCGGCTTTCGAATCAGCGTGTTCTCAAATGTTGACCGCTCCAGTTGCTTAATGGCGTTAAAGCCACCCGTAAAAGATTGACCGAACAACAAACCCATTGAAAGGGAAAAATGAGCTCGATTTTCAAAATTATATTTTTCGATCACGGGCAGGAGAAGGAAATATAGTTTTTTATAGACTGGTATAGAAATCTGCGGAGTGAAGGAAAACAGCGAATAGGCGAATGAAACATCCGGATAATCCGGCGCCAGAGCTGATCTAGGTATCGTGGGTACCAGCACATCACCCCAGCCGTATTGCATATCGATTCGTCCGAGGACAGGCTGATAGCGAACATCTATTCGCGTGCCGATGTAGGTGAGATCAGGCAATTTCTCATTTTCCCATAAAGGCCCCATCTTACCGGCATAAAAGCCATATTGTCTTTGACTGAGACCGAAATTGAGATCATACGCCATGCCGACAGACGTATTAAAACCTTTAGCATTCACCTGAAAAGAAGACCATTGAATATGAGCGCATGCGCCGATTGATGAAAGCCCGGTCAATCGGCAATTTTGCCAAGACTCCGCTGCAGTTGAACGCTTTATACTATTCTCAGCGATAAAAGCGGTTAAACTCAGCAGTGAATCAGCGAATAGATTTCCCGCAGCCCAAAAGAGGAAAATAGTGACAGCTTTCACGGATCGTCCTTTCCGGTCAACTCGTCATCGGTACCAATTGACAGCATTGTCGGCATTAATACATATTCAATATAGCTCTGTTCCAGACCTTGATCAAGGGAAAAAAGCACTGTTATTTGAGTCCCGAAATTTGTATACTACGACCGCTCAACGATGGAGGCAATATGATTCACAATCTGTCGCATGTTTTGGCAACGGTCATTATTCTGACGCTGTTATGCAGTT
>RPQV01000434.1 GCA_003818595.1 Calditrichota bacterium | reverse complement strand
TCCACCTGATGCGGCATCCGTATGCGACGATCTACTCCTTCATGGAGGCCAAACTCGACGAGAATTTTTTCCGTCACCAACATCCCTTTACACGTCGGCAATTGGCGGAATTGATCTGGATTGTCAGCAATCACAATATCATCAAATTTTTCAAATCAATACCTGCTGAACGACAATATCGAATCCATTTTGAAAATCTCCTTCATGATCCCGAGCGTGAGTTGAGAGATCTCTGTGACTTTATGCAGGTGGAATTCCAGAGTGAGATGCTTGAGCCCTATAAGGGCAGTAAAATGACAGACGGCATCCATAAAAATGTGCAGATGGTCGGCGATTTCAAATTTTACCTGCATAAACGCATCAATGTCGATGTTGCCGAACGCTGGCGTCAACTTCATACCGAAGATTTTCTCAGCGATATTGCCTGGGATTTAGCGCAGGAATTGGGCTATGAACCAGAGAGGGAATTGACTCGGAGCAGTCAACCGCAGCATGAGAAATTGGCGGTGATCAGAAGAGAGCCGCGAGACGGTCAACTTCCACTCTCGTTTGCACAGCAGCGGCTTTGGTTTCTCGACCAGTTTGAACCGGGGAATCCGCAATATAATGTACCGGTTGCGGCGCATCTCAAAGGCCTAGTGGATAGAGAAAAATTGGCCGCGAGTTTGAACCTCATCATACGTCGTCACGAGACGTTGCGTACCACCTTTGAGATTTCTCCGGAAGGTAAAGCGCTGCAGACGATTCATCCCTATCAACCCATCAAATTGCCTTTAGTTTCGCTCTTGGATATTGATGCACAGGAACGCGAACGCGAGGCGCAAAAAATTGCCAACGCAGAAGCGAGTAGACAATTTGATCTGCGTACCGGGCCTCTCATTCGGGTGCGTCTGATTCAGATCGCAGAGGATGAATTTATCCTGGTGCTGGTCATGCATCACATTATCTCTGATGGATGGTCAGCGAATATTTTGATTCGAGAGCTGACAGCGGGCTATGAGCAGTTATGCCGCGATGAGACGCCGATCTTGGCCGAACTGCCGGTGCAGTATGCTGATTTTGCAGTCTGGCAGCGGCAGTGGCTGAGTGGAGATCGTCAGGAGAAGCAATTGGCTTATTGGAGGCAAAAGCTTGGCGATCTTCCTGCGCTGTTGGAATTACCTACAGATCGGCCGCGCACGACAGTCTCATCACATCGGGGCAAGGAAATTATTTTCCGATTTTCTCGTGCACTCACGCAGGAGTTGAAAGCGGCGGCCAAGTCTTATGAAGTCACAGATTTTATGCTGCTTTTGGCGGGCTTTCAGGTGTTATTGGCGCGTTACTCCAACCAGAAGGATATCGCTGTAGGAACGCCGATCGCCGGACGAACGCGGCGTGAGATCGAGCCGTTGATCGGATTTTTTGTCAATACTTTGGTGATGCGTGGTGATCTTGATGGAAATCCGACATTTGCGGAATTTCTGTCACAGGTTAAAAAAACTGCAGTTGAAGCGTACGAACATCAGGATGTCCCTTTTGAAAAGCTGGTCGATATACTGCAGCCGCAGCGGGATACCAGCCATTCGCCTTTGTTCCAGGTCATGTTCGCCCTGCAGGAATCTTCACTTGAATCCATCGAACTTGCGGATCTTCGTCTGTCGGTTTTCCAAATCAGCAGCGGCGCCGCCAAGTTCGATATGTCATTGAGCATGGTGGAGCGCGAGGGGCAATTCCGCGGCCAGCTCGAATATGACAGCGACTTGTTTGATGCTCACACGATTGAGCAGTTCATTCATCATTTTCGCCTCTTGTTTGAATCGATCGCAGCGGATCAAAATCAACGCATGTTTGATGTTGATATTTTATCTGATCAAGACCGAACCACAATAATCCATGAATTTAATGATGTCGGGACCTTGACAATTCCTGATGATGCGCTGCTCTATGATTTGTTCGAAAAACGGGCTGTTCGAACACCGCAACAGGTGATCATTCTCTCCGAGCATGGTGCTTTAACGTGCGATCAATTGAACAAGCGGGCCAATCAGTTGGCTTCATATCTCGCCAAAAAGGGTTTGCGAGCGGAAAAGTTTGCGGCGATTTGCATGGATCGTTCCGCCGAAATGATTGTCGGCATTCTTGGTATTTTAAAAGCCGGAGCAGCTTATGTGCCGATGGATCCTGATTATCCCGCTGAACGACTGAGCTATATTTTGAATGATTCCGGCGCCGGCATTGTGTTGACGCAGAAGCATCTACTTGATAAATTACCGGAGACGGGCGCCGAGATCATTTGTCTGGATGAAGATTGGGATGCCATCTCCCAGGAAAATGACGGCAATGTTCGGCGTGCGCTCTCTTGTAAAAATTTAGCCTATATGATTTATACCTCGGGTTCGACCGGCAGGCCGAAAGGAGTGACCATTACGCATCAGAGTGCAACCGCTTTGGTCACTTGGGGAATCGAAAACTATCGCCAAGAGCAAGTCAATGGTTTTTTCTTTTCAACGTCAATCTGTTTCGATGTTTCTGTTTTTGAGATATTCGTCACCCTCTGCGGTCACGGTCGTCTCATCATGGGTAAAAATGCGCTCGACCTGCCGAATATCTCTCATTCAAATCAAGTGACTTTAGTCAGTATGGTGCCTTCAGCCATCTCCCAATTGATGAGAATGGACGCGATTCCTGCTTCGGTCACCACCGTGCACCTGGCCGGCGAATTCTTATCTCCGGCGATAGTGGACCAACTGTACCAACGCGAGCATATTCAAAACGTTTATGATTTGTACGGACCCACTGAAGATACGGTTTATTCCACTCATGCATTGCGACAGAAAAATGCGCCGGCGACTATCGGCAAACCTTTGAAGGGTAAAAAGATCTATGTTCTCGATGCCGCTTTCAATCCTGTTCCTGTAGGGGTTGCGGGTGAGATGTTTATCGGCGGCATAGGGCTTGCGCGCGGCTACCATCAACAACCGGACTTGACAGCTGAAAAGTTCATCCCCGATCCGTTCAGCCAAACCGGCGGAGAGCGGATTTATCGTACCGGAGACCTGGTGCGATATCATCATGATGGGAAGATCGAATACCTCGGCCGTATCGATCATCAGGTGAAAATACGCGGATATCGAATTGAACTCGGTGAAATTGAGACGACTCTGCGACGCTTCCCTCAAATAAGAGATGTCGCTGTTGTCGTATATGAAGAGATTCCCGGCGATAAACGGTTGGTTGCCTATTATACATTTCAAAAGGAAAAACCGACGGTTGAAGAGCTGAGGGCGTTCCTACATGAGAGACTCCCTGAATATATGGTGCCGTCTTATTTTGTCAGCATGGAAGAATTGCCTCGAACTCCCAACGGCAAACTCAACAGAAAGGCGCTGCCGCGGCCTCATATTAATCGATCGGATTTGTCCTCCGTCTATTCGGCCGCACACTCTGAGGTTGAAAAGTTGCTCTCTCAGATTTGGCAGGGGGTACTCAATGTTGAACAAGTCGGTATCGACGATAATTTTTTTGCCCTTGGCGGCGATTCGATCCTCAGCATTCAGGTGTTGGCGAGAGCGCGCCAACACGGAATATTCATCAGCCCGAAGGAATTTTTCAACCAACCGACCATCCGAGGATTGGCAGTTATTGCAGGTGATGTTCACCGGATAGAAGCTGAGCAGGGGAGAGTCGTCGGTGAGGCGCCGGTGTCGTCGATTCAGCGATCGTTTTTTGCGCAAAATCTGAAGCAGCGAAATCATTGGAATCAGTCTTTGCTGCTCGATGTTGACGAACCGTTTGATCCCGCTGCACTTCAAGCTGCGGTGGAAGCCTTGTTGGCGCATCATGATATGTTGCGCTCGGGTTTTGTTGAAGAAGAGAATGAATGGAAATTGCGAATCGTCGAGAACATTGACCAGATTCCGCTGCGGATTTTTAATCTCGAAACCTCTGATGAGACTGAGCAAAGGGCTTTTATCGAGAAGGTGATGGCAGAACACCAGAACCTGCTCGATATTCAATTCGGCCCGATCTGTCAATTCGTCTGCATTAATCTGCCGATCCAATCGCGATGGCGGTTGGGAATTATCATTCATCATTTGGCGGTCGACGGAGTC
>RPQV01000433.1 GCA_003818595.1 Calditrichota bacterium | reverse complement strand
CGGGCGTACCTCAGTTGACGGCAATCCTGGAATGTGCTGAAGTATGCGCCCGTTTCGATGTGCCAATGGTTGCCGATGGCGGTATCAAGCAGACTGGCGATATCGCCAAAGCGATCGGCGCCGGCGCCGATGCTGTGATGTTGGGGAATATGTTGGCCGGTACGGATGAAAGTCCTGGAGACTTGATCTATTATGAAGGACGCAGTTATAAAGTTTATCGAGCAATGGGTTCACTCAGCGCAATGCGCGGGGGCAGAGGTGATCGCTATTTTCAGGAAGGCGAGCGAGATGTTAAAAAATTAGTGCCTGAAGGAATTGAAGGACGAATTCCTTATCGCGGTAAGACCAGTGATGTCATCTATCAGATGATTGGGGGATTACGGGCGGCTATGGGTTACTGCGGATCGGCGACTATTGCAGAGTTGAAACAAAAGGCGCGCTTCATCACCATCACATCAGCGGGATTGCATGAAAGTCATCCGCATGACATCACAATCACTCATGAATCGCCCAATTATATGATGCAGAAATAACATAAAAAAAGCCGAGTATGAAAACTCGGCTTTTTACGTTCTCTTTGACAATCAGCTTAATTTTTTGATGACAGCGGATAATTTGGATTTCTGATTGGCTGCTTTATTGCGGTGAATAATTCCCTTTTTCACCAGTTTATCAAGCGTTGAACTGGCTTTTTGCAGCAACTGCTCTCCCTCAGCCTTATTATTGACACTACGAACTTTCTTAAGCATGGTTCTCATCATCGAAATATAGTGTCGATTGCGCATACGGTTGCGGGCAGCGATTTCTATTCTTTTGATCGCAGATTTATGATGCGCCATGAAGCATATACCTTTCTGTTTTACGTGAATTCAAATCTAATTAGTTTACAAATTTTTTTTATAAATATCAACAAAAAAGTTATCAATTAAAGCTTGCGTCGCTTTTGAATTGACAAAATAAGGAGCAGAATCATGAACCTGTCTATTCGTCCCGTTCGCAGTAAAAAGGATCTGGCAAAATTTGTGCGCATGCCATGGATGATATATCGTGGGGATCCGAATTGGGTTCCCCCCCTCATTCATGATCAAATGAATATGTTCAATCCCCAAAAAGGTTCCTTTTTCGAGTTTGGCAAAGCAGAACTTTTTATCGCCTATGACGGTGACAAGCCAGTCGGCAGAATTTCAGCGCATGTCGATTATCAATATGAGAAATTCAGAGATCAGGAGACAGGTCGATTTGGTTTTTTTGAGTCTGTTCCGGAACAAAAAGTAGCTGATCTGCTGTTCGCCACCGCTGAATCATGGTTGCGCGAACAAAGGAAAACGAGAGTTGAAGGTCCTTATAACTTTACTCTTTATGATGCCAGCGGGATGCTTTACCAAGGATTTGATACGTTGCCGGTGGTTTTGCTGACCTACAATCCTCCTTACTATAACGACATGGTTGCTGCTTGCGGTTATGAAAAGGCAATTGATTGGTATGCCTTTATGGTGCGGAATACAGTCAACATCCGACCCGCCTTTCTCAAAATCCGCGACCGGGTGATGCAGCAGGGGATTGAGATAATAAAGCTGGATTTGAAAAGAATGGATGAGGCAGTAGGCTATATCGGCGAAATTTTTAATGAGGCCTGGTCCGGTAATTGGGGACATGTGCCTTTCACCCAACGACAAATTGAAGATATGGCCAAAGAACTCAAGGCCGTAGTCGAACCCGAGCTCACTTACCTGGCGTTTGAACGAGGACGCTGTATCGGTTTTTCATTGAGCGTCAAGGATGCGAATCCGGCGCTGCAAAAGGCCAATGGACATCTCTTTCCCTTCGGTCTCATTAAAAT
Organism: Calditrichota bacterium; assembly: GCA_003818595.1. GTDB lineage: Bacteria > Zhuqueibacterota > Zhuqueibacteria > Residuimicrobiales > Krinioviventaceae > Fontimicrobium. Next base: position 2,255 of record RPQV01000433.1, on the reverse strand, counting down.
TCTGCTGGCAATGCGCAAGATTCATCGACTTCGCACGGTGGCTATGGGTGTGCTAAAGGAGTATCGTCATCGAGGTCTGGATATGCTTTTTTATGTCAACACCATTGAAGAAGGGATGAAACTAGGCTATACGGAATCAGAGTGCTCCGTCATCGTCGAGACGAATGATCGAATGATCGGCGCTCTGGAAGACCTGCAGGCAGAGCGTTATAAGACCTATCGCTTTTATCAAAAAAACTTGTGATCAAGTATGCGGTCGGGAATATCCGCAATTGACCTTTTTTCCTGTAGCTTGTAACAAAGTAATGAGTTGTTCAAATTTGAAAAGGCAGATTCAGCATTAATCTCTAATCATGGAGCGGCGATAGAATGGCTTTTGAAAAGGAACTGCGGACGGCAATTCAGGCGGTTGGACAAGCGGTGAGACTGTGTACAGGCGTGCAATTCAAATTAATCGATCAGGATACCCTACAGAAAAAAGACCGTTCGCCGGTCACCATCGCCGATTATGGTAGTCAGGCGATCATCAGTGAGTTCCTGGAGCGCGAATTTCCACAGGATTTGGTGGTTGGAGAAGAGGATGTCGAAGCGTTGAAATCAAATCCGCAGATGCTCGCCAAGGTATTGTCGATGGTTCAGGAACAGCTTCCATATTCAACGGAACAATCATTGCTGGCGGCGATTGAAAGAGGAAATGCTCCAATCGATCTTCAGAAACGATTTTGGACTGTCGACCCTGTTGATGGTACCAAAGGGTTTCTGCGCAAAGAACAGTACGCCGTGGCCTTGGCGTTAATCGACCAAGGTGAAATCCGCCTGGGTGTTCTCGGTTGTCCCAATCTGCCGATGGATTTCAATGATCCGCTCTCACCATCAGGCTATATTTTTTATGCTGTCCGCTCGGAGGGCGCCTTCGCCTGCGAAATTACCAGTGGCCACCCCTATCCGATTTACGTCGATCGACTGGCGGATTTTTCGCGGGTGAGATTTGCCGAATCGGTTGAAAGTTCACATTCAGCCCATGCAGACCATGCTCGGATTTCCGCATCACTCGGCATCTCGACGGAACCGTTGCGAATCGACAGCCAATGTAAATATGCCGCCGTCGCCCGCGGCGATGTTTCAATTTATCTCCGCTTCCCAACGGATTCGATCTATCGAGAAAAAATATGGGATCACGCGGCCGGCCACCTGATTGTTGAGGAAGCAGGAGGCAAAGTAACGGATATCACCGGTAAACCGCTCGATTTTTCCCAAGGACGCCAGCTCACGGCCAATCGGGGCGTGGTCGTTTCAAACGGCACGATTCACGATGCAATTATTGACGCGATAAAAGCGTTATAATTCTCACCGTACCTTTCCACCTTCGCGGTACTTGTGCGGATTGATGGCGGGGTTCGATGAAAATAAGATAGTCAGAGAGGCCTTCATGATAAAGATTTTCCAAGTCGATGCCTTTACAACTGAAAAATATCGCGGGAATCCGGCGATGATTTGTCTGCTCGATCGGTTGGCGGACAACCATTGGATGCAAGCGGTTGCCGCTGAAATGAATTTGTCGGAAACCGCTTTTGTGGCGCCAAGTGATGACGGATTTGAACTGCGCTGGTTCACACCGACGGTGGAAGTGGAGCTGTGCGGACATGCTACCCTGGCAGCGGCTCATATCTTGTTCGAGACCGGCATTATCAAGGAAGGAAAGCAGGTTCGCTTTTTCACGCGCAGCGGACTGCTCACGGTGACGCAACATGACCAGCTCTTGGAAATGCGTTTCCCAGTCGAAAAAGCGGAGCCGGTGCCTCTGCCGCCGATTCTGGAGAGAATCCTCGGTGTTCGCCCTGTTTTTGTCGGTAAAAATCGTTTTGACCTGCTGGTACATGTGCCGAATCAGGAGGATATCACCCAATTCGTGCCGGATTACTATGAATTGACGCAGATTCCGGTGCGCGGCATTATCCTCACCAGCAAAAGTGATGATGAACGATACGACTTTATTTCCCGATTCTTTGCTCCGCGCGTCGGCATCAACGAAGATCCGGTGACGGGATCGGCTCACAGCTGCCTCGCCCATTATTGGGCCTCGTTGCTTGGCAAAAATCAGCTCTGTGCTTATCAAGCCAGCGCCCGCGGCGGAGAAATTCGCATGCGGATGACCGACGGATATGTGATCCTCGGCGGCTATGCGGTAACGGTGTTGAAAGGAGAATTGCTTTAACAAAATAATACTGCGCATATTGATCAAGTTGACGTATATT
>RPQV01000432.1 GCA_003818595.1 Calditrichota bacterium | reverse complement strand
AGAATAAAATGCAACTCTTTTTTTATTGGAAAGATGAGATGCTGTAAGGCGAGATGATATTTGAAGACCGATTTTTAGGTTTAACGCCAAGGCGCAGAGGACGCAAAGGAACGCAGAATATTTTTGTGTTTGTCGGGCTGAACTCTGTCTGAAATTATTTCTTGTTTTTTCTCGCACGGAGGCACAGAAACACGAAGAATAGAAACAGCTGTTTTGTCTCCGTGCCTGCAATGAGTAAAATTAATCTACACTTTATCCTGGATTCAAATTTGACTGCTATTATTGTTTTCGAATATTTTCAGGAAAAAAACGATCATGAGGCCCGAAACGATCATGGAATTTGACGCCAAAAACGAGAATGGAGAGCGCTATCGTATTCTCATTCTGCAGCACTATCGGGAGATTGGAGATGATGATGTCACTCTGATCCTGCCGATTCAAAAGGAAATGCGTACCTCGGAAGGCCACTCGGTCAACCGCATCAATGATCGAGGCTATTACATTATTGGTCTGAATGTGGAAGTTGAAAGAATCTGATAATCTCACATTTCCCATCATCATCGAGGACAGGATGAATTTACAAACTTGTGACCTGAGTGACTCTGAAATCAACTTTTTCATGAGCTTCTCAATCAAATGCACTCGGATGCGCTGGAAAAGATCCGCAGATTCGCTTTAGAGATGCGTGAAGACATGGTGGCTGATGCATCAGATTCAATATATAGTTTTCACATGGCTGATTCGGCGACCAGTTCTACCGAACGAGAGCGAATCGCGCGTCTTATTCAGCATCTTCAGGATACCATCAAACGAATTGAAGCGGCGCTCAAACGCATAAAGGATGGTACCTATGGATTTTGCCGCATCACCGGTAAACCAATTGATCGAGAACGGCTCGAAGCCATACCGTACACCGATGTTTCAAGAGAAGCATTGTTACACCCAAAGGCAAAGCGTATTTGATAATCTATCATCAATAAAGGGAATGACAACATGAAACCATCATCTGATTTCCTCTCCGCCCTGAGCGTCGCCCTGCTCCTCATCCTCACCGCCTGGGGAAATGCCGACGCCATGCTGCTCTGCTCGGCTGCAGGATTACTTGTTGGCGCCCTATTTTTCCGCAAGCACATCCGCCGTGGCGGCGTACTGGCCATGCTCGCAGCATTTATCACCGCGATCGCCATCTCGCTGTTTATCAAATTGAAATAATTGCTTTGAGTCACAACCGCCAGCCCATGTGAATCGACATCTGCCGGAGCTTCGTTATTCTTGTCTGTCCGTGTCTGTGTCTCGGTGCGAGGCTTGTTGATGATATCTCTGCCTCGAACAGTTTTGCTGAAAACATCTTGAACGGCGATACAGTTTGCTTCATCATCCCCGCAGCGCCCAGCGGATGATGTTGCCGAGCTTGGGCGGTGTGCCCTGCATGAGGATGGCGACACGGAACAGTCTGCCTCCGGTCCAGACAAAGAAAACGGTGAACAGCAACACCCCGATCAAACCGACGAGCGGTTGCCACAGGGGAATCAATGCCGGGGTGGCCAGACGCAGCGTCATTAGCAACGGTGTGAACAAGGGGAACATCGACAGCCAGGTGGCAAAAGGGCTGAGAGGCTCCCTGACCACCGGGAAATAGACAAACATGGGCAATAAAATCGGCATGATGACCGGGAAGGTGAGCGATTGTGCATCCTTGGCCTCGCTGCAGACGGCGCCCAGGGCGGAGGACAGGGCGCCGAACATGATGATGGCCAAGGTCATATAAACGATGAACCAGGGCAATACATCATAGGGAATATAGCGTTCCAAACCGAGATGTCTCACGAGCAGAATGCTGCCAATGAGGTAAATAGCGGCGGTGGTAAAGGAGACGGCGATGCCGCCGATTAATTTACCCAGCATAAACTGAAAAGGTCTGACTGAACCGAGCAGCACTTCAGCGATGCGTTGAGTTTTCTCTTCCATCACCGACTGCAGCATGCCGGGCACGCTCATCATCATCATCATGAGCATCAGCATCATCATAACGATGGGTACCAGTATCGCCTCCACTTCATTCACCCGCAGCGCATCATTCACCGATCCCGTGGCTTGGTTGCGCGAAAACAAACCCATTCCGTCGACGTTCACCCAGGTGAACAAATCGGGAATTTGGGCTTCATCGATGCCGGCGTCCTCCAGCCGTACCTTGCGCAGTTGATTGTTGATCGGCCAGGTGATCCAGTTGCGCAGATCATCGATGGCCGGATTTTGAGCGTAGAAGGCTATGGTCGACGCATCCCGATCTTCGGTTGGATGCACCACCCGGGCGCCGATCTCGACGAATGCATACAAATGTCCCTGTCGAATCTGATCAGACAATTCAACTCGTTGCACATCGCGATCGGCTTGTGCTTTTACAATTTCAAAATGATAGGCCGGTTTGATCTTTTTGCTGCTTTCCTGGTCCAGCAACTCATGGGCATTGCGTTGTTCCGCCGCAGCGGTGACCGCGGCCGCGATGCGGCCGGAATGGTCGATGATCACCACCCGCTTGTCGGTGACATCGACCCGATCTTTGAGCAGCGCAAAAGCGATCAGGCTCCCGCCCATAAAAATCGGGGCCAGCACCAAACCGATGATGAATCCTTTGGTGCGCACTGAGGCGATGTATTCGCGCGCGGCCAGGATGAACAATTTAGTCATGATTCGCCTCCCTCGCCTCAGCACCGGCGATGCGGATAAAGATATCGTGCAGCGACGGCTTGACGATTTCAAAGCTCATCACCCGCGTGCGTTGAATAATGTCCGTCAATACCTGATGGGGATCGCATCCCGGCGCCATGCGCAGTTCCTGAATCTGTCCCAAGTCAGTTAATTTGGCAATGCCGGGCAGATGTGCCAGCTTGTCGGCGCCGTCCTCGACGCGCAGGCGCAGGGTATCATCCCCATATTGATCCTGAATGCTCGCGAGCGTGCCGTCGAGTACCTTTCGTCCTTGGAAAATCATCAGGATATAATCACACAGATTTTCCGCGACACTCATGTCATGGGTGCTGAAAATGATGGTGGCGCCGCGGGACTGCAGATCGATGAGCGCATCCTTCATCACCTCCTGATTCACCGGATCGAGTCCGGTGAAGGGTTCGTCGAGGATGATGATTTCCGGCTGCGACACCACCGCGGCGATGAATTGCGCTTTTTGACTCATGCCCTTGCTGAGCACAGCGACTTTTTTATTGGCCCAGGGGGTGAGATCGAACTTTTTCAGCCACTGATCGACTCGGCGTCCGGCGTCAGCGGTGCGTTTCAAGCGGGCATAGAACAGCAGCACCTCGCGCAGCTTCATGCGCGTGTAGATGCCGCGTTCTTCCGGCATATAGCCGACTCTGTCCGTCGCCTCATGACTGATCGGTTGTGCGAACAGATTGATGCGGCCGCTGTCGGGCAGCAGGATATTCATCATCATGCGCAGGGTGGTGGTTTTCCCCGATCCATTGGGGCCGATGAATCCCATGATGCAGCCGGCGGAGTGTTGCTGCCGAATGATTGGAATGCAATTCAGAATCAAGATACAAAAGAGATTCACTATTGTTAACGTTATTTTTTAAAATTGCTTGGAATGAAAGCAGAAATTGCGCAAGAGAATGCTGAACGCGGAGAAAAAGCGACAGCTCAGGCATTTGCGGCATGTACAGCCGGTCATGCATTCAGCATCCTGTACACTATGCCGGAGGCAGGCAGACAATGAAACACGCAAAACCGCAAAGGAAGCTCACTAATGAAAAATCAGAAAAAATATCGGCAACCCATCTGGGTAGGTGCCCTTGAACAGGGGACTGCTTCGTTCCTCCCTCGCTCTTTGCGGCGAGGGAAGGAACTCGCAGTAACTTGTCGGCAATGACCCGATCCCTCGGAGAGATCGGGTCATTCGGTACTGGATTATTATTCCTACAGAACTATCGCACCAGCATCATTTTTCGCGTTTGCGTAAACATGCCGGCGGTCAGCCGGCAAAGGTAAGCGCCGCTGGAAACCTGCTGTCCCTGGTCATCCAGGCCATCCCAGATCAATGAATAAACGCCTGCCGGCATCAATCCATTCACCAGATGTT
>RPQV01000431.1 GCA_003818595.1 Calditrichota bacterium | reverse complement strand
GAATGACTGTAAAGCCTTTTGCCGCCCGATCATTTAAAATGGCATGTACCTGATCGTCGCTGTGTTTATTGAGCACCCATTCTGTGTCGGCAAACCAGTAAAAAGGCGTGCCGTCCGCCTGGACAAGATATCGCCCGTTCGACGAGACCGACAAGGCGCCGATTGGTGAATGGGTGGAATGACATAACAACAGAGTCGGCAAAATGCAGCTCGTGCAAAGAACGATAAACACGCCTTTTTGAATACTTTTAGTGATCATGACAATACTTCCTTTTGCTATAACCGTTTTCCGTTTCACAACATCGTGTCTTCAACCAGGCGAAAATCCAGCTTTCCAGTATAATATGAAATGGCTTGGTCGTAATCAGCGACGAGCAGAGCAATATCAATCATGCAAAATATGCCCACAATAGGATGACGGATAGAGCGACAAATGCTGAAAAAGCAATGTTGATGACATCACTCTTGTTTAATTTTCCAGCGTTTGACATCGGGCCTATCACTAAATCTTTGATGCGTTGATAATCCGGTTTGGGAGTAGCGAGACTCAGGGAAACTAACAAAACGAGGCACACAACAAACAAGAGTATGCAATAATATAAAAAGGGGATGTTCACCAACTTGTGCAGCAGACCGATGTCATGGGATTTTGCCAACAAATCCAAAACAAAGCGAAACAGGCCCAGAATGCCGCCGGTCACCAAGGTAGCGAAAGCCGCTTTTGCGGTGGTTCTTTTCCACAAAACTCCCATGAGGAAAACCGCCGCTATCGGCGGACTGGTATAAGCCTGCACCGATTGCAGATACTGATAGATTTGGTTGTTCAAGAGGCGGATGAAAGGAATCCACAAGATACCGATCACAACAACCGAGCCGGTAAACAGACGGCCAACCTGTACAAGATGCTTCTCGTCGGCATCCGGCTTCAGCTTGCGATAAATATCCATTGTAAAGAGTGAGGAACAGGAATTAAAAACCGCACAAAGCGACGAAATGAGTGCGGCGAGCAAAGCAGCCAGCACCAATCCCGACAACCCGGGAGGCAGTAATCTTGTGAGCAGCAATGGATAGGCAGAATCCGGATCAGCACCAACTTCTGCACTCCAGAGAACTCTGGCAATAAGGCCCGGCAATACAAAAATAAAAACCGGTAATATTTTATAAAGCGCTGCCAGGTTTCCGCCGGCGCGGGCATGATCCAGATTTTTAGCAGACAATGTTTTCTGAACAATATATTGATCAGTCGCCCAATACCAAATACCCAAGATAAAGATACCGAAAATCACTCCAGGCCAAGGATAAACCGGATCAGAGGCAGGACGCAGCATATCAAAAAAATCGTGCGGCAGCGCCTGACGTAATTCGGCAAAGCCTCCAATACGATGCAGGCCGATCAGAGTCAACAGGGCAGAACCCATGATAAGTACAGCAGCCTGGATCATGTCTGCAAAAATGACCGCAGACAAACCACCGGCAATGGCATACAAACCTGTGAAAATGACCAGGATCGTGGCGGATAACATGGTATCCCATCCCAAGACGAATTTAAGAATAATGGCGCCGGCAAACAGGGAGACTGAAATTTTAGTAAAGATGTATGCCAGAATGGAAATAAAAGTCAAATACCATCGACATTCCGGGCTGAATCTTCTTTCAAGAAATTCAGGCATGGTGAAAACACGACTTTTAAGATAGTTCGGCAAAAACAGCCAAATGAGCGTGAACAAGCAGAATACAGCCATCCATTCATAAGCGCCGACCGCAAGTCCGGTAGCGGCGCCTGATCCAGCTAATCCGATAAGGTGTTCGCTGGAAATATTGGCGGCAAATACCGAAGAGCCGATGGCGAACCACTTGGATTTTCTTCCTGCTAAAAAGTACTCCGCACTATTTTTTTGCCGCTTTGAAAAATATAAACCAATGAAGAAAAGAATTGCAAAATAGCCAATGAGAATTGACCAGTCAAAGGCGTTCAGTTTCATACAATCAGCTCCTTGGATGAGTGACCAGGCATTACAGTGACAATGCCTCTTCTTTGGCGATCCGGCACCAATTGATAATGTTCGCCGGATTTTTGCCGATCGTGTGATTGTCTTTCATAATGATTTCAGTGATACAGTTCTTCGTTTTGCGGATCGATGTGCGCAACGATTGTCGGATGAATTCCTGATCAATTTCAGACAAAGCCAGGGGCGCCGGTGAGGGTTTCATCGAGTATACATATTTTTGTTCAAGATTCTCGGCCATCACTTCCAAATCAGCCCACGGCGATACCGAGACCCGGCGGAGACGAGGAAACTGTTTAACATACGTCCATCGACCATCAATCGGTTCGCAGCAACCATAGCAGTTCAGACCAAATTTTTCCAAAATCCGCTTCTGATAAGGGAAGATAAATTCGAAATACATTTCCGGTGAGACGCCGACTGTTTCCTGGCTTTCGGCAAATCCCCACATGTCCAAGGTTCTAACCTTCTGCGGATTATAATCCTGTTGCGGCAGTTCATGGGTCCAGCCGAACCCGCCGGAACCGACATAGGTGCCGCCGGTATTGAGCGACAATAATCCATTCGATTCGAGAAATGTCAGTTTATGCAGATGCGCCTTACAGAGGAATTCCATGAGATGATGGACGCCCGTCGGATTCAGCACCATATCCAGCATCATCGTTTCCAAACCGCGAAGTTTAATGAAATCCCACGTCATGCCCAGAGTCCACCACCAAATGCCGCGCAATTTAACCTGTAAAAAACGGCCAAATAGTTCTTTGGCAAAATCCATGATCTGCCCTGTCTTTACATCATCCACCACAATTTCCGGCATCTTTAACTGGGGCAGGTCCGAGTCATAATCTTTGATCGGACTGTCATAAATAAACGACCCGCCGTTTTGGCCTCCGATAACTTTTTCCTGCAATCCATAGCCGCTGTCTGAATAGTTGTAGGGGATGTAAAAAACGGGTTCGATGACTTTGTCATCCAGCATTTGTTCGCCCCAGAAAATCTCCTTGCGGAGATGCATTTCCCAAACCCGCAATAAAGGATTGGTGCAGATCATTTGATCCTGAGTGATGATTTCGTTCCACCCGTTTTCCGGATCACAGAAAATCAGCGGACGCGTCGGTACCAGGTCATTGTGCAGGGTCCACAGTTTTCGCTTTTCCTCTTCAATCGGCCGCGCCGCCAGTTCAGCAACCCTGGCGGCGAGCGCACGGAGCAAGGTCTTTTCCTTTTGAGTCATGGACAGATCTGCATCAATACCTTTGGTCGTCGCCAGGCCGATAGCCGTCTGTTCCATCGATGGGTCTTTAGACATGAACGATTCCTCTAATCATTTTTCACAACAACAAAATAGCAGACAGCCTAATTAGTCGTCATTGTTGTTGCCCCCCAAATACAAGATGTTCACTTTATGTATCAAGATTCAACGGATCAATGTCAGTTTTTTCGTTTCAACGTAATTATCGGTTTGCAGTGAATAATAATAAACTGCTGACGGCAATTGTCTTCCATTGTCGTCAGATCCATTCCATACGAATTGATGGAAACCTGCTGTTTGATGTTCTTCGACAAGCGTCCTCACCCTTTTCCCGGTGACATCGAAAATAGTCAGGCGGACAAATCCCGATTTGTGCAAATGATAATCCATTGCTGTACTTGGATTAAAGGGATTGGGATAATTCTGCTGTAGTGAAAACTGATTCGGCACGTTCAATTCTGTATTTTCCACATCGGTGAGGTCTTTATGTCCATCGACCAACATGTAAATGGCTGAATAGGGAGGAGAGTCGAGGACAATGCCGCCTTTGATAGGTGCTGCCATGGCGGCGAGGGAATCATAATTTTCAGGGCCGCCGGCTACTCTATCCGTAGTTTCTCCATTGATGATCACTTTGCGCGAGAATTCACCATTATCATTGTCGCCGATCATGGTGTAATAGTAATACTTTTCGCCGGGAATGAAATGATCGAGCTCCACCTTGACGATTTGTGCGATCTTTCCTTTATTTACGACGACGATTCCGGCGGGTCCATTGGAAAAAGATGAGGCGAAAGCAATAAGGTCTCTGCTGCCTGACACTCGCGTGCTCACCATGACAT
>RPQV01000430.1 GCA_003818595.1 Calditrichota bacterium | reverse complement strand
CCCGCGAAACCATTTGCGTCGCCAACAATGAATGACCACCGAGTTCAAAAAAACTGTCCGTTATGCCGACTGATTCACACTTGAGCAGAACCTGCCAAATGCCGGCCAGAAGCATTTCGATTTCATTGCGCGGAGCGATTCGTTCGCGTTTTGCGGCCAAATCTTCCATATTCGGATCCGGCAGCGCCTGACGATTGACCTTGCCGCTGGCATTGAGCGGCATGGCATCGATCGCCATCAGAACTGTCGGAACCATATAATCAGGCAATGACTCTTTAAGAAATGATTTGATCTCTTCTTGTCGATCGACAGATTTATCGCAAGGCACATAATAGCCGACCAATATTTTTTGACCGGCAGCTCCTTCCTTGACCACAACGGCCGCATCTTGAACTGCCTGATGACTGCTCAATACGGCATCGATCTCGCCCAGTTCAATCCGAAAGCCGCGAATTTTAACCTGATGATCAATTCGACCCAAGAATTCAAGGTTGCCATCGGGGAGATATCTCACCAGATCACCAGTACGATACATCCGCAGGCCTGAGGCCAAGGCGAAAGGATCGGGAATGAATTTTTCTGCGGTCATATCAGGTCGCTCGAGATAACCTCTTGCCAACCCCAAACCGCCGACGCAAAGTTCACCAGGGGCGCCGATCGGAACTGGACATAATCGCCGGTCCAAGACATAAATGCGTACATTATCAAAGGGGCGTCCGATAGGAATATTGGTGGATAACGATTGGGGAGAGTCAACCGGGAAAAAAGTACTGCCGACACTGTTTTCTGTCGGACCGTAGCCATTGACATAACATCGTCCTCTCGACCATCGTTTGACAATATCGGGCGTGCAGGCTTCCCCGGCGGAGCAAATCAGTTGAAGATGAGGCAATTCGTTATCCGGCAGGACTGACAGAACTGACGGAGGCAGAATAGCCGTCGTAACCTGTTCGCGCTCCATGAGCTCGACTAATTTGGAGGCGGACAACATGGTCTCGCGGTCAATGACAACTAAAAGTGCACCGCTCAACAGAGTCGGCAAAATTTCGCCGACCGAAGCGTCAAAGCCGATTGAAGAAAACTGCAAAAAGCGGGAAGAGGGAGTGATGCGAAAGTTGCGCGCAAACGTTGCAGACATGTTGACCGCGCCACGATGCTGCAACAGCGTTCCCTTGGGTTTCCCCGTAGAGCCCGACGTATAAATGATGTAGGCAAGATTTTCGGGGGAGGTTACAGTAAGCGGATTGTCGATCGTCAATGCTTTTGCGGATTCTTCAAGTGCTGCAACATCCAGGCATTTTTCCGCAAACTGCGAAATCTGATCGGCCAATGTCTCCTGGGTCAGGATTAACGAGGCTTGGGAATCCTGGAGAATAAAATGCACTCGATCCTTTGGATAAGCAGGATCGATCGGCACAAAAGCGCCTCCCGCCTTCAAGACTGCCAGAAGAGCGATGATCATTTCTGCAGAACGTTCGAGATAGATCGCCACCAATGTTTCCGGCACAACACCCCGCGTCCGCAAATGATGAGCCCATTGGTTGACAAGGCGATTCAATTCAGCAAAAGTCAGGAGTTGATCGTGAAAAATCATCGCCGGAGCATTCGGTCGCGTCGATACCTGCTTTTCAAAAACCTGATGCAGACAAAGATCACGGTCAAAAGGTTGTTCCGTATCATTCCACTGAATCGTCATTTTTTCGATTTCAGCGTCATTGAGGATCGGCAGATCGATCAGTTTGTCTTTCGGCTTTAATGCCATTCCCGAAAGGATGCGTTCAAGATGAAGGAGAAACTGAGAAATGGTCGCAGGCCGATACTTTCGCGTATCATAGGCGATTTCGAGGACGAGTTTCTCAGACATGGATGCGACCAGTGTCAGGGGATAATTGGTGCGCTCGATGCTGGTGAAATCGCTGAATTTCAAACTGGATCGAGACTGATTGAGCGACTGCTCCATGGGATAATTTTCAAACACGACGATGCTGTTGAAAAGACGTGTTTCACGAGACAGTTCTGACCAACCGTGTATTTCCACCAACGGCGTATACTCATAATCGCGCATTTCAAATGCCTGTGCTTGAACCTTTGCAAGCCAGTCTGATATGCAATCCTCGTGATTAATTTGAATTCGTATCGGCAATGTATTAATGAACAGGCCGACGATGCGCTCGACATCCGGCAATTCCGGCGGACGCCCGGAAACTGTGGCGCCGAAAACAATATCATTTTCACCTAAATAGCGATAATGCAGGTACGCCCAGGCGCCCTGAATCATGGTGTTCAGCGTAATCTGATATTGCCGGCCAAAGTCGTTCAGTCGCCCCGACAATTCGACAGAAAACTCTCTTTTTATTTTCGCATAAGAAACATCCGATGATCTTTCCACCTCGGTCAAATGATCTTCAATCATCTGCGCAGGAGATGTGAAACCGGCGAGGTTCTTCTGCCAAAAAGTTTTGGCTTTATCTAAACTCTGTTTTTCCAGCCATTCTATATAATGGGAAAATGGTTGAGCCGGCGGAAGATTGAGCGGGATGTTTTGGCATTCCGCTTCATAAAACGTCATCACTTCTTTGAGAATGATCGGGGTAGACCACCCATCACTCAATAAATGGTGCAGAGACCAGTAAAATTGCCAATCTAGTTGACCCAGACGAATGAGAAAGAATCGCATCAACGGCGCTTTGCCCAGATTGAATCCTTGACGACGATCACCCACCAGGAGGGCTTGCAGTTTGCGCTGTTGTTCCTCCTCCTCACATGAGGACCAATCGATCAATTCAAAGGGAAGCGGAACTTCCCGCTGAACGACCTGAAGCATACGTTCCACTTTTTTCCAAACGAAACAGGTGCGCAGCGATGTGTGACGCTGCACGACCAGGGACAGCGCCCGTTTGAAAGCCTCAACATTCAAGTCGCCTTTGATTTTGCAGCTATATTGTTCAAAGTACTCGCCCTCACCTTCAGAGTACAAGCTGTGAAAAAGCATGCCCTGTTGCATGGGCGAGAGTGGATATATGGCTTCTATATTTTTTTTAGAGTCCAAATGTGTGCTCATCAATTATTTACCATCATGCAACCTGTGGTTGCGATCATTAAAGAAATACGATACAGTATATCGTAAACTGAGAATCCGGAGGAATTCGAACTGGGCGGAAGATAATGGTTCATCGACGATCGGGATGGAGCCGGTGCTTACTCCAGTCCCATCTCATCCAAAACGTTTTCCACATCATCAGCCGAGACTCCGATAGCCTTCATGGTCATCTCTTCCGGAGATGAAACGTCCAATTGGCTCAAATCAGCAAGCGCCTCCCTGATCAATTCCGCCAATTGTGCAACGGTCGATTCGAGATAACGAGCACTGCTGTAGGCGATGTCTATGCTCAATTGTCCGCTGACCAGTCGCGCGCTCAGGTCGATCTCATATGAACGGAGATTTTCCGGATGTCGTTCAAATCCCGTGCTTTCAGAGGCGATGCGGAATCGCTGATCTTTAAGCATACCATCGAACTGACCAAGATAATTGAAGGATATTGACGGGCGGTGTACCTTTTCCAACTGACGCGATAATTCGTCGCAAAAACGTGGGAATCGCGCAAATTGAAAGCCGGCGCTGTGTTCAATAAAAGGCGCCAATTGTTCGCTGACCAGCTTGACCACATCTTTGGTATTCAACTGACGATCTATGTGCAAATAGACCGGGAAAATAGTCGTAAACCAACCAACTGTGCGCGAAATGTCGATTCCTGATTCTTGAATCTCTCGACCATGTCCTTCGAGATCAAAAATCGCCCATTCATTGCCGCTCCACTGAGTCAAGGCGCAGGCTGAAGAAGCGATCAGCATCTCGTGAAAACGAACATTCAGCTTTTGTGACATCTGCTGCAGCGACCGCGTGTCATTTTCGCTCAGGCGAATCGAAGCCAGTCGAGCCGTTCGCTCATGGTTCGATGCCTCTGCATGATCGACCGGATAAGGCTGAATCCCGGCATCAGCAAAGGGCAGCCACGAAGAGACCTCGTCTTCCGACACTCTTTTTTCACCAGTGGTTTTCGCCCAATGCAGATAACTCGTTGTTTTATCGGGAAGCGAAAT
>RPQV01000429.1 GCA_003818595.1 Calditrichota bacterium | reverse complement strand
ATCGATCGGCACCGTCGATCGTGTTCTGCACCATCGAGGCCGTGTGCGGCCGGAGGTAGAAGAACGGATTCGAAAGCTTCTGAAAACGACCAATTATCGCACCAATGTTTACGCCCGTAACCTCGTGCTGGGCAAGACCTACCGCTTCGGTGTGGTGTTGCCGTTGGAGCAGCAGGACAGCGGTTATTGGCAAAAATCCGCCGAAAGTCTGCATCGGGCAGCAGAATCATTGGCCAGTCATCATGTTCGTCTTCAATACTATCATTTCAATAAATTCTCCCCCGAGTCATTTCAGGAAGCCCTTGATAAAGTGAGGGCAGAATCCCTTGATGGGCTGTTGAGTGTTCCGGGATTCGCCGATCAATTGATTCAATTTACCCAAACCTGTCGAATCCCGCTGGTTGTCTTTGGCGCCACGGCGACAGACATTCCCTGCATTTCCTGTATTGGTCAGGATGCTGAACAGAGCGGCTTTCTCGCGGGAAGATTGATGCAGCTCTCGGTTAAAAACAAAGCCAGAGTAGCGGTGATCCGCGTCCTACCGATCGATGAGCACATTGAAGTGCGCGCCCGCGGCTTTGAATCCTTTTTCAAGGATAATTCCTCAATCGGCCTGTCAAGTTATGAGATCAAAGGCAACAGCGATCATCAGCAATTCGGCGCCCTCTTTCGCCGCATCCTGAAGGAGAATGATCACTTACAAGGTATTTTTGTCACCAATGTTAATGCTCATAAACTGGCGGTGCAGATTGAAGAAGCGGGTTTGGCCGGGCAGATCCATCTCATCGGTTATGATCTCATTGATGAAAACATACATTTTCTTAAACAGGGTGTTATTGATTTTCTCATCAATCAGCGACCCGAGCGACAGTCTTATGAAGGGATCATGTCGCTTTTCCGCCATGTGGTGCTCAAAGAAGCGGTCAATGAGCGGCTGACGATGCAGATCGATATTATCGTCAAGGAAAATGTGGATTATTATCAGGACATCAGGGAAAAGCTGTAATTTTGTCAATAAGATTTTTCAGCGCACACAAAGCCGCCGAGCCCGAAAAGGAGAATGCGCGAAAATTTGGTAATCAATTTCATATTTCAAGACTGATCAAATTGTTTCAACCAAAATGTGATCGGTTCGTAACGGCAAAATCACTACAGATCCTCGCACAAAGTCACGGAGACACAAAGAAATGATGATAATTTATTTCTCCGTGCCTTTGTGTTTCCACGCGAGGGGAAAAACTGCTCTTATAATGGATATCAATTCCTATAGTCAGATAGAAGCTTGATTAAAATCATTCAATATTCAAACGATGGCATATTTGCCCTGCCGTTCAATGATTTCGAATTATCGTAATTCATTAATTTTATTTTTTTGCGTCCTTTGCGTCTTTGCGTGAAAATAAATCGATGAAAATACTCAAACCCTATTACAAGTTCTTCAATCCTTCTTTCATAGGCATACCATAAGCATCACCTTTCTGGAGAGTCATTATGAAATTTTTATGTGTCGTTATCCTTTTCATTTCAATTTGTTTTGTGAACGTTCACGCCGCCGAACCTTATCGCGGACTGGTGCGTGATTTTGTCGGCATCAATTCCAATGTCGGCGCCTATGACGCCCAGATTGTCGGCCGCCTGGCCAAGGTCGCACTGTGGATGCGCGAATACCATCGGTGGGAATTTTACGAACAAAAAGAAAATGTCTATGGATGGGACGACAAGACTCCGGCCTTCAACGGCGGCTCCTGGCCGTTTCATACCAAATTTGTGCAGGAATGTGTCAAGAATCAAATCAATATGGTGATCTGTACGGAACGATCGACAGAGTGGGCCAGCGTCAATGGAGAATGGAATGGGCCGCCCTATCGCGACAGTGACGGCACGACTGAAGCGGACTATCGCGACAAGGCCGAATTCATCGCGCAGATGGTCGCCCGTTACGGCGCTCAAAAGGTCGATGCTGAACAACTGCAGACCGCGGACAAGTTGTCCGGTTTGAATGTTGTACACTATTACGAAGATGAAAACGAACCTGATCAATGGTGGTGGCAGCCGACATGGCCGGCGCCCTTGTACGCTCAATATTTGAATGCCGTCCATGACGGCTATAATGTGCCGCCGATGGAAGAGTATCCGCTCATCGGCATTAAAAATGTCGATTCGACGGCGGTGCATGTCCTGGGCGGTGTGACCGGATCGGACATCTCTTATCTCGATCAAATCATGCTCAACACGGACGGCCGGACGCCTTTTGATATCATCAATTTTCATCACTACTGCACTTCCGGATCCTCAGCCCGACCGCCGGAAGACGAACAGTATGGCCTGGAAAAAATCTGCGCCGCCTTTTTGAACTGGCGCGATAAGCATACGCCGGGATTGCCGGTATGGTGCAGTGAATTCGGTTGGGATACCTTCAAGAGCACCCAGGGCGCTTCCTCTTATGTCTATGCGACCGAACAATCGCAGGCGAATTATCTGCTGCGTTCGATTTTTCTGTTGATGAGCTATGGACTGGAAAAGGCGTTTGTCTTTTTTGATGTCGATCCCAGCAGCGAAGACGCCACTCAATATTCCTCCAGCGGCATCATGACCGATAAAAATCATGGATTGCGTCCCAAGATATCGTTTTACTATCTGGCCACGCTGCAGAATCTGGTGGGCGATTATTCGTTCGATCATGTGCACAGTTATCGACAGGGCAATCCTGAAGTGTATGCATTTGCCTTGAAATCATCAACCGAATCAAACAAGTTCTGTTATGTGGTCTGGTGCCGTAAAGCCAAGGCACGAGCAGATGAAGGGGCGGTGTTGACTGATTATCGGTTTGCTCTGCCGGGTATCCAAGCCGCATCAGTGTTTGAACCTGTCAATCAGAACGAATTTGGTCAAGAGGTTATGGCGACGTTGGAATCTCCCGGTTCCGAGAATTCTTCCATATTGCTCCCACAACTCTCTGAAAAACCACTCTTCATTTTTGTCACCCTTGATCCGACATCGAGCGTCTCCAGCAACCATCGAACTCCGCAGGAGTTTGGTCTGGCGGCTTTTCCCAATCCCTTTAATAGTTCAGTCACTATAGAGGTTATTCTATCCAGAGAAGATGATGTGAACCTCTCTTTGTATGATATCAGCGGTCGTCTGGTTCGTCAGCATCGTCAATATTGGGGTGCAGGTCGACAATGCATGCGCATGGATTTCAAGGACGAAAACTTGAGCACCGGTGTTTATCTGCTTGATCTGCAGAGCGGTGATATCCGCCGGCAGCAAAAGATCTGCTATATTCGCTGATCTGCACCATGCGTAAGAATCCCCAGACGGGAGAATCCTTTTTGTTTCAGCTCTTCATCCTTTACAGTAACAATGGAAAATCCATGAAGAACCTGATTTCAGCGATGATGATCTTATCCCTGCTTGCGGCGGCCAAGGCGCAGGAAACCCCATCGGTGATGAACCTCGAATGGGAAAATCTCAAGCACGCGTGGCGGGCGCCATGGATTACACATCCCACGGCCAGTCCTCTGGCCTATGGACTGTATCATTTGCGCCGGACCTTTGACCTCGGACAAAAGCCGGAGAAACTGATCATTCACGTTTCCGGCGATAATCGCTACCGGCTCTATGTCAACGGCCAATACGTATGCAACGGACCGGCCCGCGGTGATCAACAGCATTGGCCGTACGAAACGCTTGACATTTCTCCCTATTTGCGCGTCGGTGTAAACGTCATCGCCGCTCAACTGATCAATTTTGGTGAATATCGACCGGTGGCGCAGCACAGCTTTCGCACCGCATTCATCCTGCAGGCAGATGACGAAGAGCAGGCGTTTATCGATACCGGAGAGAATTGGAAAATAATTCAAAATAACGCAGTGACACCGATTTCCGTGATGGAAGCTGATGTCCATGGTTTTTACGCCCTGGCTCCGGGAGATCGGATCGATGCCTCGCTTTATCCATGGGGATGGCAGGAGATCGATTTCGACGACAGTGACTGGCAGGCGCCCAAGGTTCTGTTGCGCGGTGTTGGAAGAGGATATATGCACGGCGAAGGCTGGTATTTAATTCCGCGACAGATTCCCCTGCTAGAGGAATACTTTGAAGCCCCGCCGCGTAT
>RPQV01000428.1 GCA_003818595.1 Calditrichota bacterium | reverse complement strand
TTTGGAATTTCATGCTCATTATGGCTCATCACCAAAAATTGGAGAAAAAGATAGGGTGTTTTGCTGTTCAATTTTCTCTTGGCAGCGGTCAAATTGCGGATGCCGGACAGAACTTTGTTCAAATCACCGTTGATACGATAACGCTCATAACTCGCCTGAGTCACACCATCGAGAGAAATAATCATGCTGTCCAATCCGCTGCGCACAACCCGTTCCGCTGCATCAGCATGAAAGAAATGGCCGTTGGTGCTCGTCGTCACATAGAGCCTTTTGGATTTGGCATAGGCGACCATCTGATCAAACTGCTTATGCAGGTAGGGTTCACCCTGATGATAGAGGGTGAGATAAAGCGTCCGCTCCGCAATTTGATCAGTCAGCCGGATATACTGCTCAAATTGGATGCGTCCATTGGCTCTTTTCATCTGTCCGCTGCCGGTGATGCAGAGAGGGCATTGCAGGTTGCAGACGTTGGTCGGTTCAATATTGACGATCGATGGGTAGCCAAAAAGAATCGGCCTTTTCAAAATCACTGACAATAGAAATGAAATAAAATTGATCGATGCATTCGCCAGGCGTTTGAGAGTCAGCGCTTTGATCACCTGAATCAGTGCCACTTCCTGCGCGATGCCGATCCTGAATAGTCTCATCATCTCTTTTCCATCGGAAACTGTACTTGCGCTGCTGTGCCCGCTCTGTCGGCCCATCAGCACGGTTCAAGATTTATGGTTAAAAAATATACCAAATAGAAGAAGGAGAAGCAAAGGATTATTTCTCCTTCCGTACCTCGGCCTGCCCAGGAGGTTTCCGATGGAAATCAAATTCTCTTGCGAAAAACCTTTATAACCGTGGTCAGAAATTATATTAAACACAACATGGTCCCCATGGTCGAACAACACGACGGCACCTGCGAAGGTGCTGCGGAATCGCTGGAATTTATTATCGACGTTTGGACCGATCCCCAAAATGTTGCCTGGTTGAACGAATTCGAAGAATATGTCATTCTGAATATCGCCAATGAATGGGGACCGAGTGAGAGGAATCAGAGCGGCCGGCAGTACTGGCGAGATGCGTATAAAGAGGCCGTCACCTGCATCAGAGATGCCGGAATCAACAACATGTTGGTCATCGACTCACCGGATTACGGACAGGGTCCGCGGGGAATGGAAGTCTATGGTCGCGAACTGCTGGATCATGATCCTCAACACAATATTGTCTTTTCAATTCATATGTACGGCAGGACGATGAACTTTTGGCTGAGGATGCGACGCATCCCTATTCCTACGAATGGCAGGCTCAATATCGTGGCCAATATCAGCTCTACGCGGTCGCCTGGGACAATGACGGGCATATAAGTGTATCACCGCAAATTGAGTTGCGCGTCGGCTATCGGAAAAAAACCATGATCGCCGCCTTGATTGTCGGAGATGTTGAATTAAAGCCGGCGGACCTCGCCATCTTTGACAGACTTGAGATGTTGGGCTGTCATGTTGCGGTCTTTGACGATGATCAAATTAACAACATTGATCTGCAGCAGCAGAACCTCATCTTCATTTCCGCGACCTGCGTTCCCACCAGGATAAAATCCGCTTTCCTGGACACTCAATTGCCGATCATCGTTTCAGAATATCAGCTGTTCGATGATATGAAAATGTCGGGCAATCGTCTGAATAGTGATTATGGCCGAATCGAGACTTCCCAAGTCACGGTCGTGACGGACAGCCACCCGGCGACAGCAGGATTACAAGGCGAAATCGTCGTTTATCGGAAACCAGACCGAATTAATTGGGCAAAGCCTTCTGCCGAAGCCCATATCATTTCCGGTACGGCTGATGATCTCTCAAAAGCCGCCGTTTTCATTTACGACAAAGGCGCATCGATGGCTGACGTGCAAGCGCCTGCAACCCGTATCGGATTTTTTCTCCAGGATGGCTCGGCAGATTAAACAGAGGTATGCATCGACTTGAATGGAACGGAACAACGGATACGGGAAATGCCGCAGCGAACGGTCTTTATTACTATCAATTAACAATAAACAGCGAACAACATCCCCGACAGCTCACTCGAAAAATGATGCTGATTCGTTGAAAATTGATGGAACTCTCGAACATTTTTTGAGTCTTAAATTAAGCAGGAATTTCAAATCAATCGCAAAAAATGAATAAAAAGTACATCACAGTGTAAACTTTTCATTACAGAAAACATCTATAATGATGTTGGGAGTATCTTTTCGGACTGATCCGAATAAATGGTGGAGTGGTAAGGAATTGATTGACAGGCGATTCTGCGCTTGACAATCAAAAGAGCAGGGTTATCATGAAAATATCGCGCAAACAAGCAGAAAGTTTGATTGAATCCGCCGGTGTGTTATCAACATGCGTTGAACATCACAACGCGGAGATTCAGATAAAAATCAAGCTCTCCAATTTGCAGCAGTTTACCGTGAAATACGATCGGCAAAGCCATACCAAAACGTACGATCTCGATGACGCCGCTAAACAATGAACTTTCGGTCATAGCCGCCCGCAATCAGACCAACCAGCATCCAGCATCCCCCGCCTCATTTCAGTAAGGTCATTTTGCAGACATGCTCTGCCTGTTCGAGCGCCAATCGGCACACATAAACACCGGAGCTGCACAGGTCGCCCTGATCGTCTCGGCCATCCCAAAGAACTGTGTGCCTGCCCGCATCACGTCGTCCCCTGACGAGCGTTTTGACCCGCTGTCCGCGAGCGTCAAAAAGTTGCAGGGTGACGTCTGCAGCCGTCGGCACATCGAAAGCAATCGTTGTGGAGCTATTGAAGGGGTTGGGGTAATTTTGCTGCAGGCCGAATTTCGATGGGGTCTCCGCATTATTCATCTTGACAGCAGAAGCATTGTCTTCGGCAATGTCAAATGTTTGATTGGCGGCAATTCCGGTGTAAATTTGACGTTTTTGTGTCGGCCAAATCACCACCAAAGAGTCGACGACCGCGGTTTGTCCCAATCCAAAATGCTGTACAAAACTGCCTTGCGCTCGATGACCGGACTGGGAATTGATTTCCCGCGTCTGCCAGATTTTTTTACCGTCTATGGTCGCTTTCACCCTGATTTTGGCGCCGATTGCCAGCTTGTTCGAAATGGTACCTTCGCACCGCACTTTGAGCCATTTGTTTTTATTTCCGAGATTCTGATTTCCGAAATTCTGATAGAGCAGGCTCTTCCGATCCGAACTGGAGACAATAAAATCAAGATTTCCATCATTGTTCACATCACCCCAGGCCATTGACAATGAATTGCCGCCGAAGAATACAAGATCTTGATTATTCAATTTTTCAAACGTGCCATCACCGCGATTGCGATAAAGAAAACCGGCGCCGTTGGCGCTGACGATCAAATCAAGATCGCCGTCATTGTCATAATCCGCCCAGCCGCTTCCTTTGGAGAGCGCAATATCTGCGCTAATGGCGCCATTATTTAACACGGCGAAAGAACCATTGCCCTGATTCGTATACAGTTTGTTGGCTGACTCGGCATTGGTCACGAATAAATCCATATAGCCGTCATTGTTGTAATCACCCCAGCTGCAGCCGATGGAAAATTCGTCGGATGTCGGCATTCGGCTGGGACTGACGGCGCTGAATTTCATGGGCGAAACCTGCTCATAAAGCCTGTTTGCGCCGTCATTGCAAATATAGATATCCATGTCGCCGTCATTGTCAAAATCGCACCAGCCGCAACCATAGGATAAATCGCTCGACAGACCAATGATATCCGAATAATCCTTTTTGAAATGAGCAGTACCGTCATTCACATAAAGCAGATTGGCGCCGTCACGATTGGTCAGATAAAGATCCAGATGACCATCTCGATTGACATCAGCCCACGCGCACGCCCGAAAAGCTCCCTGGTCCTCAACGATATTTCCCGAGGTAATCTTTTTAAAGGTGCCGTCGCCATTATTCTTGTAAAGACTATTCTGCACGCCTTCGTTGCACACATAACAATCGGGAAAACCATCATTATTATAATCACCCCAACTCGCAGCAATTGAAGGCTCATTATCGAGGGCGATTTCTCCCGTAGAAATCTTTTTCAAGGCGCCATTGCTGTTTTTATAAAGCTCATTGCGGCCGGCATTCACCAGAAAAAGATCATCATA
>RPQV01000427.1 GCA_003818595.1 Calditrichota bacterium | reverse complement strand
GCTCAGGATGAAATCTGGGTGACTGGATACCTACCCAGTTATCATCAATCCGAGAACGGGTCATTAACTTTTTGAAACAGAATGAAGCCACTAGTGTACAATTTCGGGTTTTCAATCATGCTGCTCGGGTGCCTGTGTTGTTTTTCCTGTCAGAGTGAAAAAGCGGCAGCCTCTCATGATACAAATGTTTCCGGCACACTCTGGGTCACCGGCTATCTTCCCGGGTACCGCCACACGGATAGTTGTATTCCATTTATGACTGCTGATGATTATGAATTTCTCACCCATATCATTCATCATGCTGGGATTCCCAATGCGGATGGTTCAATCGATAATGATCAGAATAACATGAGGCCGCCGGCGAGGAAAATGGCTGTCGCATCGGCTCATGCTGCGGGAAAGCCGATTTTATACGGCGTGGTCGGCGCTTATCCTGTTTTTAATCCTGTCATCGCCAATCCTGAAACAAGGCGTGTCTTTATTCATCACCTGATCTCGACAATGATTGAAAGCGGTTATGACGGCATTGACCTGGATATGGAGCCGGTTTGTGCACCATTCGGGTCTTTTGGCTATAAAGGCGTGGATTTGAGCAGACATCCGGAATATAAAACAGAATTCCCCATCAACCATGGTTATATCTCACTGGTCAAAGAGTTACGCCAGGAATTGGATCGGCATAGCACTCCGATGCAAAAGCGTCCTTTGTTGACAGCGGCGATCACGTGGAGAGATTGTCACATTTTCGGCAGAAAAGAGGTCCATTCGCATTTCGACCAGATCAATTTGATGAGCTACGATATGTGTGGTCCGCAAGATGGCGAGGTCACCTGGTTCGATTCGCCGCTTGCAAACGGCGGATTTACCTTTCCCAAATATAAAAAGCCGGCGTATTCCATCGAAATGTTTGTCTATGATTGTCTGCGCGCGGGTATTCCGGCCAAAAAACTGGGTATTGGAATTAGTCTGGACGCCCTGGCCTGGAAGGGCGGCGATGGCGTGTCGATTACATCCGGCGTGACCAAACCCAGGCAATCTTGGACCGTTGCGCCCATTCACCCGCACGATGGAGCGCCGCGTTACACCTATGCAGAAATGATGGAAAATTTTTTCACTCCTCAGTTTTATCATTGGGACGAAATCGCCAAGTCTCCTTATCTGAGCATTGATCTTCCCGGCTCTTCGGGCGACATGTTTATCAGCTACAACGACGAGTCATCCATCAAAGCGAAAATCGAATTTGTCAAGAATCAGAAACTTGGCGGTTGTATCATTTGGGAACTTTCGGCGGACTATCGGCCTGATCAACCGGCGGAGAAACAACGTCCGCTGAGGGAATCGATAGAGGAGGCTTTAACAGCGGGAAAAGAGGGGTCGAACAAAAATGAATAGATTGGAATCTTTCTGTATTGTTCTGCTGGTTTCAGGATACTTGATCGGCAGCGCTTTCGGTCAACAGCCGGAGTATTATGACACATACAATGAAACGGTAAAAAAATATTCCGAGGGCGCGTCAGATGATGAACCGTTATCCGTCAAGTCTTCCGAGATATTGAAAGGCATGACGCTGCACGTCATTCCCCAGACGCATATTGACCTTGCCTGGTGGTGGCGATATGATCCGCACACGGTGGATGTTGTCGTGAGCCATACGCTGGAAACTGCTTTTGCAAACATGGAAAAATTTCCCGACTATACCTTTACCTTTTTGCAGACGCCGGCGATCGAGCCTCTGGAAGAACGTCATCCGGATTTGTTCTACAAAATGCGCTATTATGTTCACAATGAAGCGGCGATAAACGAGCGTCTGCCCAATCCCGGGCCGAGCGGATTAAATGGACGGCTGGCAATCGGCAGCGGAACATATTGCGAATTCGACGGCTCCCTGCCTTGCGGAGAATCATTGGTACGTCAGTGCGTGTATGGGAAACGGTATTTCAAGCGCCATTTCGGGATTGATGTGAAAACAGCCTGGTTTCAGGATGCGTGGACTCATCCCTGGACTTTGCCGCAGATACTGAAAAAAAGCGGCATTGATTCTTACATGTACACGCGTCCCCGGCCGTCAGAAAAGTTTATGATCGTTCCGGATAGCCTGCGGGAGGAATACTTGGCGACCTATGCAAACACGCAAGACGACAAGATGTTTTGGTGGGAATCCCCTGACGGTTCGCGTGTTTTTGCCTACAAGCCGTTGAATCTGGGCGGTGAAAATCTGCCGGATGTGGAAAATCTCCATCAATATCTGCTGGAAATAAACAGCCAGTATGGTGTGGTCGATGGTTTGACGCTGATCGGGGTCGGCAATCATGGTGGAGGTGCGATACAGGCCGATGTGGAACGCATGCGGCAGGTCATGCAGCAGAGGGGGGAAGGCGCAGCGCTCGCAGAGATGAAATTCAGCACGCCCGAACGATTTGTCTCCGCCATCAAGTCAAAAGGCAACGACTTGCCGGTCATCAACGATGAACTTTATCCGACCATTCGAGGAATTTATACGACGGCGTCTGAGATAAAGAGCGGAAACCGTCATTCAGAAAATCTGCTCTTGACGCTGGAAAAATTTGCCTCGATTGCCAAAGCATTGGACGGATATGTATATCCGCAGGCATGGCTGAAAACGGCGTGGGAGAGTGTGATGCTCACCCAGTTTCATGATACCATTTCCGGAACAGACGTCGAACCCTCCATTGATGATGCGTTGAGCCGATATGCAAGAATAGCGACCGAAGGCAAAGCCGAGCTTGACAAGGTGTTACACTCTATTGCCGGTCGAATCAATACCGACGGCAAGGGCATGCCGATCATTGTGTTCAATCCGCATTCGTGGGAGCGGACGGATCCAGTGCAAGTCGAGCTGCAGCTCCATAAACCAGTCGATCATATTAGAATCCGCAGCAGCGAGAACAAGCGGATTCCGGCGCAAATCATTGAGCAGCATGTGAGAGATGGTGTATGCTGGGTCAAGATTCTTTTCATCGCTCAAGTCCCGTCGCTGGGTTATGCGGTCTATTGGGCTGAGCCGGCCAAGTCCGCCGAGAGCATCCATGCGCTCAAAGCCGGAACAACTATGCTGGAGAATGAATTTTTTAAGGTCGAGGTTGATCCGACGAACGGCGTTGTGAAAAGGATTATCGACAAGCAAGCAAAACGGGAAGTGCTGAGTCAGACTGAAAACGGCCATTGTGTGCAGATCTTTGAAGATCATGGCGACGCAGAGGGATTTCTGATATCGCCGAAAGGATTTGGCGAGTATTATTTGTGGAACGATCCCCAATGCGTGGACCAAGTAGAAGAAGTCAATCTGGTTGAATCAGGAGCAGTCCGTGCTGCTTTGCAGATAAAAATGAAATTTCAATTGGCCCGCTTTATTCAGAGGATTTATTTGTACGCCGGCATACCGCGTATAGAGTTGGAGACGGTTTTGGATTGGAACGGTAAAAACAAGATGGTCAAAGCGGCGTTTGCCCTGAATGTCAGGAGCGATAGTGCGACCTATGAGATACCCTATGGAACCATCGCGAGGCCCAGTATTGGGGAAGAGCAGGTCGCGCAAAAGTGGGTGGACATTTCTGATGATGGCTATGGTGTGAGCTTGCTGAATGACAGTCGGTACGGTCACGACATAACTCCCAATAGCATCCGTCTGAGTCTTTTACGCAGTCCCGATCATCCGGTCTACGCCACTGATGAAAAGGGAATTCATCAGGTCAGATATGCGCTCTATCCCCATCAGGGTGATTGGCGTGAGGCGCAAACCATGCGCCGGGGGTATGAGTTTAACGATCCGTTGATTGGTGTGAGTACTGAAAATCATCCCGGTGATTTGCCGGTACGGCATTCGTTTGTGACGGTAGAGGGCGCAAACGTGATTATTTCGGCGCTCAAGAAGGCTGAAGATTCTGATGATTTGATCTTGCGTCTGTATGAGAGTGACGGCAAAGACGGAATTGGCAAGATTGGACTCTCCCCGTTTATTGAATTTAACGCTGTGCATCTGACGGATTTGTTGGAAAACGAGTTGGCTTGCATTGATCATGATGACCATCAGTTTGAATTAAACATTGGGCGTTATGCGATTGAGAGCTGCAAATTGATCAGCGACAAATATTAATAGTAGATAAGGCATAATAAGGTATTC
>RPQV01000426.1 GCA_003818595.1 Calditrichota bacterium | reverse complement strand
TGACGCTCCATATATTCAGACATATCGATTCTCACCATTGCGTGCTCATCATCGAACAGAAACTCGGCCAAGGCACGAGCCAGCTCTGTTTTGCCGACACCAGTCGAACCCAGAAATATAAACGAGCCGATCGGACGAGTGCCCTCCTGAAGCCCGGCACGTGAACGTCGAATGGCATCGGATACAGCCTCAACAGCGTCGGCCTGATTGACCATGCGCAGATGAATTCGTTCTTCCATATTGATCAGCTTGTCCCGTTCACTTTCGAGAATACGGCTCACCGGAATGCCGGTCCATTTGGTGACGACCTCGGCGATATCTTCTTCGTCCACTTCTTCCTTGAGCATTTTTCGGTCTTTTTGAATCTCCTGAAGTTTTTGATTGGCATTTTGAAGTTTCTTCTCCAAATCGACCAGTCGACTATATTTAAGCTCCGCAGCCTTGGCCAAGTCACCCTCCCGTTCAGCCTTGGATGATTCAGCGCGCGCTTGTTCCAATTGCTCTTTAAGGCTCCGAATGGCGCCGATTTGCTCCTTCTCCATCATCCAATGAGCACGAAAAGATTTGCGCTCCTCTTCAAGATCAGCCAATTCTCGGCTTAATTCATCAAGCCTCTTTTTTGAAGCCTCATCCTTTTCCTTTTTTAGAGCCTCTCTTTCAATTTCCAATTGCTTGTACTTTCTTTCGACTTCATCCAATTCGGCGGGTAGACTGTCGATTTCAATTCTCAACTTTGAAGCCGCCTCATCAATCAGATCGATCGCTTTGTCCGGCAGAAAGCGGTCGGAAATATAACGGTCGGACAACCTGGCAGCCGCAATGAGCGCACCATCCTGAATTCTCACTCCGTGATGAACTTCATAGCGCTCCTTCAAGCCGCGGAGAATAGAGATCGTATCCTGAACATTGGGCTGATTAATCAGTACTTGTTGAAAACGCCGTTCCAATGCGGCATCTTTTTCAATATGTTTGCGGTACTCATCCAGCGTCGTCGCCCCTATACACCGCAATTCACCTCGTGCCAGGGCCGGTTTGAGCATATTCGAAGCATCCATCGCACCCTCGGCCGCACCGGCGCCGACCAATGTGTGAATTTCATCAATGAACAGGATGATTTGACCATCCGCCTCGACGACTTCACGGAGCACCGCCTTGAGACGCTCTTCGAATTCTCCTCGGAATTTGGCGCCGGCGATCAATGCTCCCATATCCAGCGCCATGATTCGTTTTGATTTCAGATTTTCCGGCACATCGCCTTGAATAATTCGATGCGCCAATCCCTCAGCAATCGCGGTTTTACCCACACCGGGCTCACCGATAAGAATAGGATTATTCTTGGTTCGTCGTGACAATACCTGTAAAACGCGTCTGATTTCTTCATCTCTGCCTATGACCGGATCCAATTTGTTGCGCCGCGCCATTTCATTCAGATCGCGAGCATATCGTTTCAAAGCCTGATACTTTTCTTCAGGATTTTGATCAGTTACCCGTTGCCCGCCTCGAAGTTCGCGCAGAACCTTGAGCAGACTATCGCGAGTCAAACCGTTTTGCCGCAAAAGATTTCCGGCGGACGTCCGATCCTCGCACATCGCCAACAACAGATGTTCAAGACTGACATACTCATCGCGCAGCTGATTTGCCTCGCGCGCTGCGGTCTCCAGCAGCTGATTCACATCAGGAGATAAATAAATCTGGCCGATACTCCCCAACACCCGAGGCAATTTTTCAACAAACTGGGCGGCACTGGTTTTGATGATGTCCGGATCGACTCCGGCCTTTTTTAATATCGTGCGCACAATGCCATCCGCAGGCTCGAGCGCTCCCACCAACAAATGCACCGTCTCCATCTGTTGTTGACCCGCTTCGGCAGTTAACTGTTGACTGCGTTGCAGCGTCTCTTGCAGTTTAATAGTCAATTTATCAAAAGAAATCATATAAACACCTCCCGTGACTGCTAAAAAAAAGCGAGGTTGAAGCCTCGCTTTTTATTTGTACTCTATGGAAATGGTCAAGCTCAATTTGTACAATGGTCCGATATTGACTGTCATCCTATTTTTGATCGTTGACAACTTCAAAATCAGCCTCTTCCGCATCGTTTTTCTTTGCGCTGTCGGAGGGAGGCGGGGTGTCACCGGGACTAGCCTGCTGTTGTGCAGCAGCCTCGTACATTTTTTGAGCCGCCTGACTCATAATCTGATTCAACGCCTCAATGGCAGATTTCATCTCATCAACATTTGTGCCTTTAATAGCCTCTTTGAGTCGCCCATTGGCCGCTTCAATGCTGTTTTTCAGATCTGCACCTATTTTATCGCCATTTTCCTTCAGCTGCTTTTCCGTCTGATAGATAATCTGATCCGCTTGATTGCGAACGTCAATCAATTCACGTTTCTTCTTGTCTTCTGCAGCATGTGACTTGGCGTCATTAACCATCTTGTCAACCTCTTCTTTTGACAAACCGGTTGATGCTTCGATTCGAATCGATTGCTCTTTATTGGTTGCTTTATCTTTAGCATTCACTTTCAAAATACCATTTGCATCAATATCAAAGGTCACCTCGATTTGCGGGATGCCTCTTGGCGCCGATGGAATGCCGTCTAAATGAAAACGACCCAAAGTTCGATTATCATTTGCCATTTCACGTTCACCCTGCAGCACATGAATTTCAACAGAAGTCTGATTATCCGCCGCCGTTGAAAATAGTTCTGACTTGCGAGTGGGTATTGTGGTATTTTTTTCAATTAGCTTGGTGGTTACGCCGCCCAATGTTTCAATACCAAATGACAAAGGTGTAACATCGAGCAAAAGTATATCCGAAACATCGCCGGCGAGAACTCCTCCCTGAATTGCCGCACCGACAGCCACAACTTCATCAGGATTAACGCCGCGATGAGGTTCCTTGCCGAATAACTCTTTTACCATTTGCTGGACTTTCGGCATTCTGGTTGAACCGCCGACAAGAACCACCTCATCAATCTCGCTCGTCGACATTCCCGCATCCTTCAAGGCGACACGGCAGGGATCCAATGTCCGCTGAAATAAATCATCGCACAACTGCTCAAATTTGGATCGAGTCAGCAGCATGTTGAGATGTTTGGGACCGGTGTCAGTCGCTGTAATGAACGGCAGATTGATTTCGGTCTGCGTGGTTGAAGATAATTCTACCTTGGCCTTTTCGGCTGCTTCCTTCAGACGTTGCAGCGCCATCGGATCCTTGGAAAGATCAACCCCTTCCAATTTGATAAACTCGTCAACCATCCAATCGATGACCCGCTGATCAAAATCGTCACCGCCCAAATGCGTATCACCATTGGTCGATTTGACTTCAAAGACACCATCACCGATCTCAAGGATGGATATATCAAAAGTGCCGCCGCCTAAATCAAAAACCGCTATTTTCTCATTCTTCTTTTTATCCAAACCATACGCCAATGATGCAGCCGTAGGTTCGTTGATGATTCTCTTGACGTTCAGACCGGCGATTTCACCCGCCTCTTTGGTCGCTTGTCGCTGGCTGTCATTGAAATAGGCCGGTACGGTGATCACCGCATCCGTCACCTTTTCGCCCAGATAATCTTCCGCAGTCTGTCTCATTTTCTGCAAAATCATCGCGCTGATTTCCTGGGGAGTGTATTCCTTGTCGTCTATTTTAACGCGCGCGACGTCATTCTGACCTGACAAAACTTTATAAGGGACCTCTTCAATTTCCCGTTCGACTTCCGCATGACGACGTCCCATAAATCGTTTGATTGAATATATTGTCTTTTGAGGATTGGTGATGGCCTGGCGCTTGGCCACCTGCCCGACCAACCGTTCACCCGTTTTGCTAAAGGCAACGACAGAGGGCGTTGTTCGCCCACCTTCGCTGTTGGGTATTACAGTCGGTTCACCACCTTCCATCACAGCTACACATGAATTTGTTGTTCCAAGATCAATACCGATAATTTTTCCCATAGATTCCTCATTCAAATCAGGCTTGTCATCTTTTTTTAGTACATTCAGCAATAGGTATGCCGGCATTAATCAATCATGGCAATACATTTTAACTAATATAAAAACAGGCACATAACATAATGCCGGTCATGTGCCTGTTATCAGTTCCAAGAATATTGCTATAGAATTACCGTCAAATCGTCAGCATATTCGTCAATTTGACAGGTTCTTTCT
>RPQV01000425.1 GCA_003818595.1 Calditrichota bacterium | reverse complement strand
CAACATCAACTCATCATACACCAATTCAATCTCACCAAGCGGAGCGCCGAACAGGGAAGCAAAAGCGGGTTGACCTGAACTTCCGAGATTGGCAAAATACCCTCCGGGCAAAACGTCCAAGACATCCCCGAAACTGGTATATCTCGATCCGACAATCGATGTCGAATCAACCAAAAGTGCGGGCATCAAACCGGCCGATTTCGGGCGAAAATCAAATAATGGCGGTTTGGTTTGGACGACCCCATTCGAGTCCACAGCCGAGGAGGTCTTTTCATCAGGTTTTTTTAAACTTGGTTCGACCGTCGTCGGAGTCTGCGAAACTGCAACACAAGTCATCACCAAAGATAAAATTATGGTTGAAAATTTACGCACGAGGATCTCTTATGTTTTGGTAATGCTTCAAACCGGCAAGGAGCATTGGAATAATCGTGACAAAAATAATCAGATTGCTCAGGGAATGAGTCAAATAAAATAATATTCCGGCCGTAAATATCGGCAACAGTTTCTTCAGATCACTGCCGGACATAAACAGCCCAAAACTGAGTGTAGTCAGCAGATCATAAAATAATGTCAGCAGCAATCCGCAAGCGCCGAGGAGAATCAGCTTGACCCAGGAGAGGCGGATAAAGGACTTGGCAAGCAATCCACCAGTCAATCCGATGACAGAAAAAGAAAGAACCTGGGCCATAAAAAGCGGTGTTGCAGGAGCACCATAAGGATTCAATAAAGAAAACAGCGATTCTGAAACAAAGCCTACCGCTGCACCCCAGAGGGGTCCAACAATGACGCCGGACAGAAAAACAGTGGCGGTAATCATTTCCACATTGGGAATGAGCAAAAACAAATAACCAGTCGCCACACAAAGTGCAGCAAGTATTCCAGCAAGAACAAGTTTTTGGCGTTTTGATTGATTCATCGGGCGGTTCAATATAGAAAACCAACGGCGGATTGTCAAGCTTTTACGGGTTGTCGTCTGCAAAAAAACTGTAAAGAGAGAATACGTGATATTCTGCGTGCAAATACTTGATCGGATGTTACTTATGATATCGTCACAGTCAATTTTATTTCATCGAAATATTCAATGATCTCGGCGAAATATTAATATATTTCGCCGAGTTTTCATATTTATTCGGCGAGTTTTCATATTTATTCGCCGAGTTTTCATACCATCTCATCGACTTATCTGCAAAAGCTCGCCTACTTTTTAAAAAACTTGGCGTATTCTCAAGGGAGATGATGCTTAATGTCGACGAACGTGAACTGTGAATTCCCGCGTCTCTAACTCGACAAACCAGTCGAAATGAGAGAGTTGTCAGACTACTGCCGCTATTAAGAAAATATATGAAAACTTGCAGAAAAAGACCAGACCATTACTTGCGTGCAAAAACTTAACCGGACGTTACTGTATGAAAATAAATTTACAGCACTTTTCCTTTGCACCTTGAAAGCAATTTCCGTATAATTCATTAAAGTGTATAAACTGTAAACCAATGAGCTGAATATGGTCGAACACGATGATCTGAGTCGCCGAGAATTTTTCAAGGATGTTGCTTTGGCCGGCATCGCCCTGCCGACCGGACTTTCGCTTGCAGCCGGCGTAAAAAGTGTTCGTGAGCTGACAGCACAAATTCAAAACGACTTTTTTTCAGTTACTTTTGATACCCTCAGCGGACGTCTTCATATCCGGCGACATGACGACAGCAAATTCATTTCAGGGGCAGCAGCATGCGCCAGAATCCCATTTCAGGTTCGTTCCTCCAATCAATCAACCTATGAACACACCATCGAAAGCCGCAGAATAGCCGATCAAATCGGGGAAGGCTGCTGCCTCATGGTTCGATCCAAAGACCAGCTGCATCAACTTGACTTTCAATGGTTCATCACATTATACGACGCACTCCAAGCGATTAAAATTAAAGTTCAATGTCGCAATGTGACAGATCAGCCTGTTATCCTGCAAACGATTGAACCGATTCGGGCTGAATCTGATGAGGGCGGCGCTCTGCAATACCCGGCGACGACAAAAATATTGACCAACGGTCAAATGTATACCGATCCGGGCAGCATCTTTCCTCTGGATTCATCCAGCCGACGCAGCTGGTGGAATATCTGTTTTTTTCAAGACTATAACCGGGAAGCATTGGTCTGCGGAGCCCTGCAAAATCAAACAGCCTTTGGGCAATTGGTTGTACGCAGGGAGATGAATGGAAATATCTCTTTCACTGCTGAATCACGATTCGCCGATGGTTTTGTTCTCGAACCTCAGAAAGAGATCAGCTCCAATCCATTTATGTTTAACTTTGCGCCGGATCCCTATACAGCATTAGAAACCTTTGCTGAGATCATGGGTAAAACGCAATCAGCGCGAACTCACTCCCTCATCAACGGCTGGTGCAGTTGGTTTTATACTTTTGAACATGTTACCGAAGATGAAGTCATTCGAAATGCCGAATTTGCAGCACGGATTCTAAGACCCTACGGACTCGAATATATTCAAATTGATGAGGGATACCAGCGACTGCATGGCGATTGGGAAGGCAATGAAAAATTTCCGCATGGCATGAAATGGCTGGCTGAGCGCATACGCACACTGGGATTGAAACCAGGTTTGTGGATTGCTCCCTATGTGATTTCGGAACCAACGCGCGTGTTCCAAGAGCATCCTGAGTGGCTCCTGCGACATGCGGACGGTCGCCTGATGCGAGTCGGTCCCTGGCCGAGCGAGGATTCGGATTGGGCTAAAAGTGAAAATCCAAAACGATACGGCCTCGACATCACCCATCCCCAAGCCGCCTCTTGGTTGGCAGAGCTTTTTGCTCAAGTCGCCAACCAATGGGGCTATGAAATGATTAAAATTGATTTCGTCGGCTGGTCACTTTTGGCTGCCCAACAATATTTCAATCCCGGGATCAGCCCGGCGGCGGCCTATCGCCAGGGATTCGAAATCATGCGCCGAAGCATTGGCGACAAATGTCATCT
The DNA here is from genome assembly GCA_003818595.1 of Calditrichota bacterium. GTDB lineage: Bacteria > Zhuqueibacterota > Zhuqueibacteria > Residuimicrobiales > Krinioviventaceae > Fontimicrobium. The sequence goes on along the minus strand of RPQV01000425.1, from coordinate 1,193 downwards.
GCAGGATTGCGGGCCGGGTCCAGTGACGGTGGGTTTATTGGACAGCATGCGCATCGAGTTGGATCAAAATTACGGCTTTCGCGAGAATGCCTGGCAGCAATATTTCCGCAATCCGTCGAGCAGTGCCGCGGCTGCTGGGAAACGATACTACTTTCATCGACGAGCTTGGATTAACGATGCTGATCATGTCTGTCTGAATCTCCTGAGCATTTCTCAGGCTCAGGCTGCTGCCTCACTCATCGCACTCACGGGCGGCAATCTGATCTCGGGCGATCGTCTGTCTGATCTGGACAGCACCCGCCTGGAAATCTTGAAAAAAGTATTCCCGTCTTCCGGCGAGGCGGCTCGCCCCATCGATCTATTCGAAAACAATAGTCAAACCGCATTTTCGGTCTCCATCAAACGACCTTTCGCGGAATGGAACGTTCTTGGACTTTTCAACAGTGATGAAACCAAAATAGAGCAAAAAAAGATACCCCTGCAAAGATTAATACCGGAAGCATCAGGGGACTATATCGTTTATGATTTCTGGCAGGAGCGACTACATGGCGTGGTTGAACAAGAACTCTGCTGCTCAATCCCTCCGGGAAGCGTCGCTCTGCTGGCCATTCATAAAAAACAGGCAAATCCGCAAGTTATCTCAACGGATCGTCATGTGCTGCAGGGAGCATTAGAACTGGAAGATGTGCACTGGAATGAGGAGACGCAGACACTCCACGGAATATCCACTGGACCTTTGGGAAGCACGCATCACGTTATGATCTATGTTCCCGAGCCGCAAAAGTGGGTTCAGGGAGGAATATTCTTATATCATGATTTTCCTGACTATACCATCAAGATGATGGATCAGCACCTCATGCGGCTTTATGTGAAATTTGAGCGTTCACCTCGCGTCATTTGGCAAGTCTGCTTTCAAGAAATGAAGCGATAATTTGCATGACAAAACAGAATTATATTTAAGGCAGGAGAGAAAATTGCAGAAATCTAATCGTATCCAGGTCGTCGGCGCTTTATGGCTTGCCTTGATGTCATCGTTGTGGGGAGTTGATTTAAATATTCTGCCAAACGCCGGCTTTGAAACACAACTGACAGCGTGGTACGCCCTGGATACCTGTGAGTTTGAGACATACCGCCTAACGGCTCATTCCGGCAAATCGAGTCTGGCATTTTATCCGCAGAGTGAGGGTGCAGGT